>NZ_CAHJWD020000338.1 GCF_903642095.1 Bathymodiolus brooksi thiotrophic gill symbiont
TATTTCATCACTTGCACCATCTTTGGTGTATTTTTTAGCACTCGTAATAACTTTTTTATCCAGCAAGCGGTTAATTTCATCGTTAGCTAGCACTTCATTAAAAAAGATTTCTTTGCGTTTTTCATCGTCTTTGGATTGCCCACCTTCAAGCACACAATCTTTAAACGGAAAAGATAAAGCCACCTCATTAATCTGCTGTATATGTTTGTTAGAAATGGTCAAACCAACTTTATTGGCAAACTTAGTGTAACTGTCAATCAGAAAATTTTTGTCATCAATATAATCAATAAACTTACGATAGTTAAAAATTGTTGCCTCATCAATCGCATCAAAAAAATGGGCTTTGGTGGTTTTATTGTTTAGCAATAATTTAATCAACTCACTATCAAACTGTTCGGCATGGTGCTTGATATTTTGCTTGAGTAAAATACCTTCTTTATCGGTGAATTTATCAAGGGTTTTTAAAAGTGTTTCTAATTGTTGGTTGAATGACATAATCTATCCTATTTTGTGTATTGTCTAATGCTTTCCTTGGCTGCAATTTGGTCAAGAATACCTTGGATAATGTTAACGATGTCTGAATTTTCAGAATAATCTGTTTTGGCAATATAATTCGCTCTATCGTTTTGTAGTAACTTCTGTGCTTTTTCTTTGGCACCTTTAGTCTTGGATGGATATACGGCAATTGAAGTGCCACCTTGGTAATTGAGCATTTTCATGGCAGGAATATCGGTTGCACCATCACCGATATAAATCATATTTTCAAACAGAATAGGGCGGTCTGCTGGTGGCGTGTATTCATTAATGCTAGAATTGTCCCAAGCGTTGTGAATGCCTTTGTTGATACGAAATAAATATTGGGTTTTGGTGGTGTAATTAATGGCTAACGCTGGCCATTCTGGCACGCCTTCGTGGTCGTATTTGAATGATGAGGCAAAAATACACTTAAATTCTTTGGCAATTGAGGTGCCTTCAATCATTTCTTTGGTGCCTGATGAAATAATATAGTGCTCTAAATTAATACACTTTTCTTTGGCATATTGGTTAATTCGGGCAAAATATTGCTCAACACCTTCAAAATATTGCACGCTTTTCCCATGCTCTTTAATTTTCTTTTTTTTACAACTTACTTTTTTTTCATTGGCTTTTTCAATTAATAAATACATATACGCCAAAATCTCATCCATTTCATTCTCTTTGGTTATTTTTTTTACCTCCTTCCAAAACTTTTCTGTTGTGAGTCCTAAATCAGGAATAAAAGAATTTTCTTGAATATTCCCCTTAGCAAGTGTGCCATCAAAATCATAAACAATAGCGACTGTGGTGTGTGTTTTCAGCATATCAAATATTTATAGTTTACAGACACCGTCAGCACAGGCATTATCATCTTCCTTTTCCAATATATCCTCACCACCACCGTCGCGTGTTGTGTGATAGTAAAGCGTTTTAATGCCGTATTTATAGGTTTTTAATAAGTCCATTAAAAACAATTTCATTGGCACTCTATTGCCTTCAAATTGTGAGGGATCATAATGGGTGTTGGTGGAAATGGATTGATCTACAAATTTTTGCATAATGCCACAAAGTTGCAGATAGCCTTCGTTGTCTTTAATGTCCCACAGTAATTCATATTGATTTTTTAATTTGTCATATTCTGGCACAATTTGCTTCAAAATACCGTCTTTGGATTGTTTAACGGACACAAATCCTCTGGGTGGCTCAATGCCATTGGTTGAGTTGGAAATTTGTGACGAACTTTCGCATGGCATAAGGGCGGTTAGGGTTGAGTTTCTGAGACCTGTTGACTTAATGTCTTGGCGTAGCACATCCCAATCTAATTGTAAGGGGAAATCAGCAAAAACATCAATGTCTTTTTTGTAAGAATCAATGGGCATAATGCCTTTTGCATATTGGGTTTGAGAGAATAAAGGGCAAGCACCCAATTCTTTTGCCAATATATTTGAGGCTTTCAGCGAATAATACTGCAAAGCCTCAAAGGTTTTGTGAATGAGTTGATTACCCGACCCGTCAGAATATTTTGCTCCATTTTTGGCTAAATAATAAGCAAGATTGGTCACGCCAATACCAAGTGTGCGACGGTTTTTACTGGCGAGTTCAGCTGCTCTTATGGGGTAATCTTGGTAATCAAGCAAACAATCTAATGAACGCACAATGATATCAGTGAGTGTCTCCATCTCATCTAAAGAGTCTAGTGCACCAAGATTGATTGCTGATAGCGTGCAAAGTGCCACTTCGCCATTTTCATCCTGCACTGAATAAAGTGGCTTGGTTGGTAAGGTGATTTCCATACAAAGATTGGATTGCTTAATAGGGGCTTGCTTGGCATCAAAGGCGCTGTGAGTATTGCAATGATCAACATTTTGTAAATAAATACGCCCCGTGTTGGCGCGTTCTTGCATAAATTTAGTAAACAAATCTCTAGCTTTAATGGTTTGTTTTCTAATTGAATTGTCTTGCTCATATTGCTCATATAAGCGCTTAAATTCTTCTTGGTCAGCAAAAAAAGCATCGTATAAATCTGGTGCATCATGTGGTGAAAATAAAGTAATGTCGCCATCTTCAAGAAAGCGTTGATACATTAAGCCATTAAATTGCACACCATAATCCAAATGACGAATACGATTTTCCTCTGTACCTGTATTGTTTTTAAGCACCAATAAACTTTCAATTTCCAAGTGCCACAAAGGATAGAATAGGGTGGCCGCACCACCACGAACCCCGCCTTGAGAACAAGATTTAACCGCTGTGTGAAAGTGCTTGTAAAAAGGGATGCAACCCGTATGTGTCGCTTCACCACCTCGAATAGGACTACCAATGGCACGAATTTTTCCACCATTAATTCCAATGCCAGCCCGTTGAGAAACATATTTAACAATTGCACCAGCAGCAGCACTAATTGAGTCTAAATCATCATCTGCTTCAATTAACACACAAGAAGAAAATTGGCGTGTTGGTGTTCTAACGCCTGCCATAATAGGCGTAGGAAGGGAAATTTTAAACAAACTCACTGCATCGTAAAAACGCTTGACAATATTCATACGCACACTGGCTTCATATTCTTGAAATAAGCACATGCCAACCAGCACATAAAGCAATTGTGGGGATTCGTAAATTTCTCCAGTAACACGATTTTGAGCCAAATATTTACCCTCTAATTGCTTAACGGCGGCGTAAGAAAATTTCATATCACGCCAGTGGTCAATATAAGAATCTAGCACCCCAATTTCTTCTTGAGTATATTTATCAAGAATATCTTTGTCATAAACGCCTAATGCCGTGAATTTTTTAATATGCTCAAAAAGTGGCGGCGGGGTGAAGGACTTAAATGCTTTTTTACGCAAATGAAAAATAGCCAACCGTGCTGCTAAATATTGATAATCTGGCACCTCTGTTGAAATTAAATCTGCTGCTGACTTGATAATGGTTTCGTGAATATCTTCTGTCTTAATACCATCAAAAAATGCCAACTGTGCATTGATTTCAACTTGGCTAACACTAACGCCTTGTAAATCTTGAGAAGCCCAGTGCACAACACGGTGAATTTTCTCCATATCAATGGATTCTTGCTCGCCATTTCGCTTAGTAACTTGAATGTCTTTTTCCATTTTTCCCCTTCGCTTGATAATTTTAATGTCTTCTTCCGTTTTCCCTGAAAAACACTATATCTAGTGTTTTAAAATTAAAATGACACTAAATCTAGTATATTATATATAAGTGTAATGGCGTAATTTAGGTTTAATTTTATTAATTTTTTCTATAAAATCAGTTTAAATAAGACAAATAAAGTCATCCAATTTATTAGATAACTTGTGTAAATAAATATTATGTATAATCATCATATATTTTTGCTAAATAGGCGAAGTAATTCAGATTATATGCTTTATAAAATTTATAAATTATGACCCCCGAAAAAATAACAGAAAAGACCTATATGGAAACTTTAGGCAATGCATTTTGGTTATCTAGACAATCAGAATTACATTGTAAGCATTATAATATTTGTGGTTTTTTTAGTCGCATTTCAGAAGGAATCTTACTTGGGCAATATAAATTAATTCGAAACAACAAGAACATACCTTTGGCATTCTCTGTATGGGCAAAAGTTGACAATAAAACACTGGATAAATTATTACAGAGCAATTATAAAATCACTGCTAATGAATGGAACAATGGAGACAATATATTTATTTTGGAATATATTTGCCCATTTGAACATGTTGTTCAATTTAGCAGAGAAATAAGAAAGGTGCTACCCAATAAAGCCAAAATATACGCCCTAAGAGTTAAGATCACCAAAGATGAAAACAATAAGTCTACACTCAGTAG
>NZ_CAHJWD020000339.1 GCF_903642095.1 Bathymodiolus brooksi thiotrophic gill symbiont
TATAAGTTGGTAAAAAGTGGATTTTTGATGATTATTCATATTTATGCAAAGGTCTCTAACATTAACTCTTTTTATATTTTTAACAACAAATCACACGCTGACCCTACTAATTAACCCTGCTAATTATTTAAAGAATTTGGCTTATGTAAAAGTCTTGCTATATAATACAAAAAAAATTTAAAATTAAGGGTAAAACCGAGATGAAAACACTAATAAAAAATACCTTTACAACTTACAACAATACCGTCAACCTAATTACCCATATTGTAGAAAGACACTTTAGTATACTCAACAAATTTAAGCACCTCTTAGTCTTTGGCACTTTAGCCCTATCTCTTAATGTTACCTCTAGCGATGTTAATCAGTTTAATAAACAAGCCTACTTGGACCTTAATACCGAATACGACTGGAATCAACCTCAAAGCTATTACAGAAAAGACAATCAAGCCACTACCTTACTTAAAGAAACTGTCGGCATTATACATGGTGCTGTAGGCTCTACAGATTCTGACAATGTTAATCAACTAAGCGACAAAATTACAACAGGCATTCAAAGCCAAATCAGAAATAGGGCTATTAACGATACTATCAGAAAAACCGAAGGTATGATTAATAATAAGGCCAACGAACTGGCTAATCGGTTCGGTGCTGGTCGTACAGAAATCAGTATTAGCGGCATTGCATCACAAGACTTACAATACAGTATTAAAACCATTCAGCCTATATATCCATTAGACAAAAACAACAAAGAACTGGTTTTTTTCCATGGTCAATTCACCTTAGGTGAAAACCACGGAGAACACAGAAACATCACCAACCTAGGCATCGGCAAGCGATTTTTACTAGAGAGTGGTCGTTCAATTGCTGGCATCAACCTATTTGGTGACTACGAAGCCAAATCTGAGCACAGACGCTTAGGTTTTGGCTTAGAGTATATACGCACCAACTTTAGTACCCATCTTAACACTTACCACTCACTCTCAGACAAAAAAATCATCGGCGGCTACACCGAAGAAGTTCTAGCAGGCTATGATGTCAAGCTCTCAGGTCAAGCCCCTTATCTGCCTTGGGCTAAAATCAAAGGCACATACTACTATTGGGACGCTAAAGCAGGCGCTAACATCAAAGGCAACATCTTTGGCATAGAAATCGGTGTCTCCCCCTCCACTCGTTTCGAATTCGGCACTGAAAACTCCAGCATTGCAGACCGTGTCAATTATATGCAACTCAGCGTCGCATTGCCGATTAGTAAAAATGATAAATTTACTAACTTCTTTATTGACAACAAGCCTTTTAGAGCCATCGGTATTATGAATTTAAACGACTTGCATTATGTAGAACGCACCAACAAAATTCGTATTGAGAAAGTTTTAAATGCAATTTTCACCATCAATGCCATTGCTGATGCCGAAGTTACTGAGAACACAGCCTTTACTGGCTCAAGACCTAGTTTGAGTAACGCCCCAATTGGCAAGCTAATTTACACCTTAGGTGGTGCAGATGCAGCTGGCTTTTCAATTGATAGCTCAACAGGTATTATCTCTATGGTCGCTAGAGACTTTGAAGTGCCAGCTGATGCTAATACTGATAATATTTATGAGGTAACTATCATTGCTACTGATATAAACAATAACACAGATAGTGAAACTCAGACAGTTACTGTAACAGATGTTACTGAGACTGCCACCTTCACCATCAATCCCATTGCTGATGCTAGAGTTGCTGAGAACACAGCTTTTACTGGCTCAAGGCCTAGCTTGAGTGGTAACACCCCAATTGGCAAGCTAACTTACACCTTAGCTGGTGCAGATGCAACTGACTTTGCAATTGATAGCTCAACAGGTATTATCTCTATGGTCGCTCGTAACTTTGAAGTGCCAGCTGATGCTAATACTGACAATGTTTATGAGGTAACTATCATTGCTACTGATGTAGACAATAACACAGATAGTGAAACTCAGACAGTTACTGTAACAGATGCTGCTGAGACTGTCGCCTTCACCATCAATCCCATTGCTGATGCTAGAGTTGCTGAGAACACAGCCTTTACTGGCTCAAGGCCTAGTTTGAGTGGTAACGCCCCAATTGGCAAGCTAACTTACACCTTAGCTGGTGCAGATGCAACTGACTTTGCAATTGATAGCTCAACAGGTATTATCTCTATGGTCGCTCGTAACTTTGAAGCGCCAGCTGATACTAATACTGATAATGTTTATGAGGTAACTATCGTTGCTACCGATGTAGACAATAACAGAGATAGTGAATCTCAGAGAGTTACTGTAACAGATGTTACTGTAGCAGATGTTCCTGAGATTGCCACCTTCACCATCAATCCTATTGCTGATGCTAGAGTTGCTGAGAACACAGCTTTTACTGGCTCAAGGCCTAGCTTGAGTGGTGACACCCCAATTGGCAGGCTAATTTACACCTTAGGTGGTGCAGATGCAGCTGACTTTTCAATTGATAGCTCAACAGGTATTATCTCTATGGTTGCTAGAGACTTTGAAGTGCCAGCTGATGCTAATACTGATAATATTTATGAGGTAACTATCATTGCTACTGATGTAGACAATAACACAGACAGTGAAACTCAGACAGTTACTGTAACAGATGCTGCTGAGACTGCCACCTTCACCATCAATCCTATTGCTGATGCTAGAATTACTGAGAACACAGCCTTTACTGGCTCAAGGCCTAGCTTGAGTGGTGACACCCCAATTGGCAAGCTAACTTACACCTTAGGTGGTGCAGATGCAGCTGACTTTGCAATTGATAGCTCAACAGGCATCATCTCTATGGTCGCTAGAGACTTTGGAGTGCCAGATGATGCTAATATTGATAATGTTTATGAAGTTATCATCATCGCTACTGATGTAGACAATAACACAGATAGTGAAACCCAAACTGTGGCGATAACCTTTGTATCAGAAACAATTTTATTTAAAGGTTTAACTTATAAAACCATAGCCTCACCTGATAGAAACAGGGTTTGGCTGGATAGAAACCTCGGTGCTACCCGGGTAGCCACCTCTTCTACGGATAGTGCTGCTTATGGTCACTTGTACCAATGGGGGCGAAATGATGACGGACATGAGGATAGAACCAATGCCAACACATCAACAACACTAGCTAATGGTATTATTAATGCGGGTACAACACTATTTATTAAAAAAACATTTATTCCTTACGATTGGACTAGAGCAGATTCATCAGGTGCAGCTAGGAGTAGCGCTTGGGAGGTTGATGGAACAAATAATGTCTGTCCAGCAGGCTTTTCCGTGCCAACGGAGGCAGACATGAATGCTGATACCCTTAGTGCTATTACCACAAAGATTATTAACAAAGCCGTTGCCTTCTCTAGCTTCCTCAAGTTGCCAGTTGCTGGCTTTCGTTTTTCTGAACATGGTCTGTTCGGCAGTGTTGGCAATTATGGCCACTACTGGACGCGTAGCACTGAGGGGACGAGGACCCGTACTTTGGACTTCCGTGATGACCAAGCCTATTTCCACGGCAATTATCGTGCCCACGGCGTGAGCGTTCGTTGCATCAAGGGTTAAGCACAGCATGACACTTTGATTTATTTAGCTCTTGTTGTGGCAATAAAACCTTCAGAGTCTAACAAGTTAATAATTTTTGTTGAGTTGGTGGGTTTATGCAAAGGTCTTTAATACACGATGATTAAATTTTGATATAATTCATCACAGTTACCCAATGAAGGGTGGCAACAAACACAGGCGTTTACTTAGTTTTTCTTAATTGAATTATTAAGTAAGCGTTTTTTTTCGTCAACTTCAAGGGGGAATATGACGCACAGGCGAGACCACTACATTAATCCATTACAACTTATGAAACGCATAAAATAGCACCTTTTTACCCAAAAACTATACAGCAATCCTTGTAGGATGGCAAATAACTGGCTATTCTCCTCATTTTTGGATAAAAATGCACTATTTTTTATATTCCCTAAGTTGTAATGGATTAATACAGTGGTCTCAACACAGTTGGTATCCGAATTTGGTATTGTAAATCCCGCATCAAAAGATACTTTTACTACTGGTGGGCAGGTTAAAATGAAACCCGATTCAATATAATTGAAGAAGTTATACACTTATGAACAACGATTTCCCACGAATAAAAAGATTGCCTGCTTATGTTTTTGCAGTAACCAATGAATTAAAAGCTGAGGCGCGCGCTCGTGGTGAAGATATTATTGATTTTGGGATGGGCAATCCTGATCAGCCGACACCCGACCATATTGTTGAAAAACTGGTGGAGGCGGCACGGCGTAAAGATACACATCGTTATTCTACTTCTCGTGGCATTCCACGATTGCGTCAGGCGATTGCTAATTGGTATCAAAAGCGTTTTGATGTTGATATCGACCCAGAAACTGAGGCGATTGTTACTATTGGCTCTAAAGAAGGGTTGGCAAATTTAGCGCAAGCAGTGGTTGGCAATGGCGATACGGTGTTGGTGCCAAATCCTGCTTATCCTATTCATCCGTATGGGTTTGTGATTGCGGGGGCGGATATTCAGCATGTGCCTTGTGGTCCTGAAGATGATTTTTTTGCAGAATTAGAGCGTTCAATTAAAAACACTTTTCCAAAGCCAAAAATGTTGGTATTAAATTACCCTTCTAACCCAACCACTGAATGTGTGGAATTAGAGTTTTTTGAAAAAGTCATTGAAGTTGCCAAAGCCCATAAAATCTGGGTCATTCAAGATTTGGCTTATGCGGATATTGTCTTTGATGGTTATGTTGCACCGAGTATTTTGCAGGTAGAGGGTGCCAAAGAAATTGCTGTTGAGTTTTTCTCATTGTCAAAAAGTTACAATATGCCCGGTTGGCGTGTTGGTTTTATGGTGGGCAATCCAACTTTGGTGGGAGCACTTGCTAAAATCAAATCTTACTTAGATTATGGTATGTTTACCCCTATTCAAGTCGCTGCCATTGAAGCATTAGAGGGCGACCAAAGTTGTGTGCAAGAAATCTCAAATATGTATCAAGATAGACGAGATGTATTGTGCGAAGGGCTAAACTCTATCGGCTGGACAGTTACTCCGCCCAAGGCCACGATGTTTGTTTGGGCAAAAATCCCTGAATTTTACCAAATGTTGGGCTCCTTAGAATTCACCAAAAAACTACTTAAAGTGGCAAAAGTTGGCGTATCGCCCGGTATTGGCTTTGGCGATTATGGCGATAAATATGTGCGTTTTGGATTGATTGAAAATGAACACCGCACACGGCAAGCCATTCGTGGCGTTAAAGAAATGTTTAAGCAAGATGGGTTATTGTAACAATGCTTGATTACCCTAAATCTTATGAAATTGCCTTTTCGAAACCAATAACACTACTCGGTATGTCAGGCGTGGGCAAAACGCACCTTGCCAAGTTGCTCGGTAAGCAATGCAAATGTTATCACTATTCTGGCGATTATCGCATTGGCACCGAATATCTTAATGATGCTATTGTTAGCAATATCAAGCAAAAAATTTCTCAAAATGACGATTTAGCCGAATTGTTAAATAACAACGCCTTCAGTATTAAAAATCATGTTACTTTTGACAATTTGTCTTCAGCATCAGATTTTTTAGGCAAAGTTGGTAATCCTGAACAAGGGGGGTTGCCAATTGATGAATTTTCCAAACGACAATTACTGCACCGAGAGGCCGAAATCAAAGCCATGCAAGATGTGCCTAAGTTTATTAAAAAATCTCAAGCACAAGGGTATAACCGTTTTATTAATGATGCGGGCGGGTCTTTGTGTGAACTTGACGATGAAGAGGTGTATAAAACACTGGCTAAACACACGCACATTCTCTACATTAGGGCAAGCGAGTCTAACGAATCCACACTTATTGAGCGTGCACAAACACACCCAAAACCTTTGTATTATCAAGCCGATTTCCTTAAAAAACAACTAGACAAATACCTAAAAGACAAGCAACTAACTTATATCGCACAAATCGATCCAAACGCATTCGTGCGTTGGATTTTTCCACACCTACTTGAACATCGAAAGCCAAAATATGATGCCATTGCCAACCAATATGGTTGCACCATTGACAGTCAAGACCTATACCAATGTCAAAACGCCAACGATGTCTTTAAACTTATTTCTGAGGCTAACTAATGCCACTCATTGCACATTCAACCTTGCCTTCTTTCCAACGCCTTCAACAAGAGGGGGAAAATATCTTATCAAAAGAGCGTGCCAACACCCAAGAAATTCGTGAGTTACATATTGGGCTGTTAAATATGATGCCAGACCTAGCACTTGAAGCAACAGAGCGTCAATTTTTCCGTTTAATTGGACACTCTAACCAAATTGCACAATTCTACTTGCACCCCTTCACCCTGTCTTCCATTAAGCGCAGTGAAAAAACACAAGCACATATTGACCAACACTACCAAAGTTTTGACGATATTAAAGCACAAGGGCTGGATGCGTTGATTATCACAGGCGCACATATTGAGGATGCCGATTTAGAAAAAGCCCCCTTTTATGCACAATTGAAAGAAGTAATTGAATGGTCGTATGAGCATATTACTTCAACACTTTGCTCATGTTTGGCAACGCATGCTGTGTTTGAATTTTTATACGGGCAAAAACGCCAACCAATTGGCAAAAAATGTTGGGGCATATTTCCACACCAAGTGCTAGACCGACAACACCCGTTAATGAATGGCGTAAATACCCGTTTTGATGTGCCACATTCTCGCTTTAATGAAATTTCAAAAGCACAATTTGATACCGCTGGCGTTAAAATTTTAGTTGATAGCAAAATCGGTGCACACCTTGGCGTGAGCGAAGATTTACTCAGAATTGTATTTTTCCAAGGACACCCAGAATACGACACCATTAGCCTGCTCAAAGAATACAAACGCGAAGTTATTACTTATATAAAAGGAATGCGAGACGATTACCCGCCTTTTCCTAAACACTATTTAAGCAAACAAAATCAAGCCATTCTCAACGAGTATAAAGCCAAATTATTGTCCAAAGAATTCACCCTAAAAGATTTTCCCGAGCAACTAATCAGCAAAACCCTAAACAACACTTGGGGCAACGCCACCAATGTCATTATCAATAACTGGATTGGTTGCGTTTACCAAGTAACCCACAAGGACATTGACAAGCCCTTTATGGATGGTATTAATCCAAACGATCCACTGAATTTAAAACAGTGAACCCAATCTCAAAACCACTGCTCAAGTGGTTTGACCAATTTGGTCGAAAAACACTGCCTTGGCAGGGAAAACCTGCTAACCCTTACCTCGTTTGGCTCAGTGAAATTATGTTACAACAAACTCAGGTAACCACGGTCATTGGCTATTTTAATAATTTTATTCAGCATTTCCCAACTATAAAAGCACTTGCTGATGCCAGCGAAGACGCTGTTTTGGCACAATGGGCAGGGCTAGGCTATTACGCTAGAGCAAGGAATTTACACACAACCGCCCACATTATTATGAACCAATACCAAGGCAATTTCCCCACTGAATTTCAACAAGTGCTGGATTTACCTGGGGTAGGAGAATCCACAGCAGGTGCTATTTTATCCATCAGTTTTCACCAAAACCACGCCATACTTGATGGCAATGTAAAACGAGTTCTTGCAAGATACCACCAAGTTAAAGGACATTATGGACAAAACGAAACGATTAAACAATTATGGCGTTTAGCAAAATACCACACACCCAATCAGCGCAACGCCGAATACACGCAAGCCATTATGGATTTAGGTGCCACCCTATGCACCCGTAGTAAGCCAAATTGCACACACTGCCCCATTCAATCTAATTGCTTGGCACAACAAACCAGCACGCAAGACAAATACCCCAACCCAAAACCGAAAAAAAACAAACCCACGCGCACTACTGCTATGTTAATTTATCAAAATACTGCTGGAGAAATTTACCTGGAAAAACGACCACAAAAAGGCATTTGGGGTGGACTGTGGAGCCTTGTAGAATGCGAAAACAAGGAAAAAACTATTATCCAAACCCTACAAGAATTTGACCCCAACGCACAAATAACAGCAAACTTACCCGTCATTAAACACAGTTTTACCCACTATCACTTATTGATTTATCCAATATTAATTAACTGCCCTGACAATAAAAAAACATTCCACAACCTTGAGTGCCTTACGCTTGGACTGCCTGCCCCCGTTAAAACCCTCATAAATCAGTTAAAATAAGCGTATGAAAATTATCCGTGGCTTACAAAATTTAACCCAATATACTGGCTCTGTCGTTACCATCGGCAACTTTGATGGCGTGCATCTCGGTCATCAACAAATAATTTCACAATTGATTAAAAAAGCCAAACAATTGAGTTTGCCTGCTGTGCTTATTTCATTTTCACCCACACCACAGCGATTCTTTGGTCACGAAAAAGCGACACTCAGCAACTTCAAAGAAAAACAACGCTTATTATCCGCATTAGGCTTGGATGTCCACTTAATTGTGCATTTTAATCAAACATTTGCCCAATTAACTGCACCAGATTTTGTCCAAAAAGTTCTGCTTGATAAACTGAATATGCAACACTGCCTAATTGGTGACGACTTTCATTTTGGCAAAGGCAGGCAAGGTGATTTTGCACTATTGCAAACGCTCTCCAAAACCAAAGGATTCACAGTAGAAAAAACGCCCAGCATCCACCACAACAATATCCGCATCAGCAGTTCAGTAATTCGCTCACTATTAGCACAGGGTAAACTCCAATCTGTTGCCGCAATGCTAGGCCGTGCATTTTCCATCACTGGCACCGTTGCCCATGGATTAAAAAATGGACGCACCATTGATTTTCCAACCATCAACATCCCTATTAAACGCAAAATCAGCCCCGTCCATGGCATCTTTGCCGTAACGGTAGAACTGGACGGCACTTCTTATCAAGGCGTGTGCAGTATCGGCAATCGCCCCATCATCGGTGGCAAAAAAACTCTGTTAGAAGTGTTTTTATTTGATTTTAATCGTGAAGTTTATGGGCTTGAAATCAAAACCACCTTTAAACATAAGATTAGAGAAGAAGAAAATTTTGATGACTTTACCGCCTTGAAAAAACAAATTAAAATTGATGTTAGCAATGCCAAAAAATACTTTAATTAAGCCAAGCGCTGTCGAAATGCACGCCATTCGTTCCCGTGGTAAAGGCGGGCAAAATGTCAATAAAGTCAATACTGGCATTCATCTACGCTTTGATATAAAAGGCTCAAACTTGACTGACGAAAACAAAGATAAATTACTTGAATTAAACGATGTGCGTCTGTCTAAAGAAGGGGTAATCGTCATCAAAGCAGACAATTTTCGCACACAAGAAAAAAACCGTTCAGAAGCGCTAAAGCGTTTAAATTTATTATTAACTAAAACGCTAAAAGTGCCAAAAATCAGAAAACCAAGCAAAATTCCTAAAGCAATACTTGCCAAGAAAACTGAACAAAAAATACAACGCTCAAAAATTAAACAAACTCGAAAAAAGGTCAGGTTCTAATGCTTAAAATTCTACAAAACACCCTCTTAAAGCTACACAACAACAAATTATTTGAACTTAGCGTGATTGGTGTTATCATCTTTTCATCCCTACTCATTGGCGTTAAAACCTACGACCTCAATCCAAATTATTTATTCGTGCTAGAGGTACTAGACACAGGTGTAACCGTCTTTTTCTTAATCGAAATTTTGCTTAGATTCGCCACCACCCCCAACAAAAAACGCTTTTTTCACAACGCTTGGAATGTATTTGACACCCTTATCGTTACCATTAGCCTAATCCCCATCGACCAAAGCGAATATGCACTATTAGCCCGTCTAATCCGCATTTTCCGTGTCCTACGCTTAGTCAGTGCCATTCCCGAACTACGCCTATTGGTCAACGCACTACTCAAAGCCCTGCCGTCAATGGGCTATGTGCTGCTGTTAATGTTTATCCTATTCTATATGTATGCTGCCATTGGCAGTTTTATCTTTGAATCCATTAACCCTGTCCTATGGGGCGATATTTCTATATCTATGCTCACCCTATTCAGAGTCGTTACTTTTGAAGACTGGACCGATGTCATGTATGAAACCATGGTCGTGCATCCGTGGTCATGGCTATATTATTTATCGTTTATCTTCTTTAACGCTTTTGTATTTTTAAATATGATGATTGGCATTGTGATTGACAAAATGCAACAAGAACACGAAAACGAAGAAGAAGGCGTGCATGAACGCTTAAAGCGTATTGAGAAAAAACTAGATGCTCTGACAAAATAACACTTATTCCGCTTGTTTTTTCTTATTTATGCAAAGGTCTCATTTAAAAGGATTGCTAATGCAAAAGAGAATAACGAGTAGAATGCCAACCTTGAATTATTTTTTTAGTGTTAGACTAAAAAACTGCCATAGAAAAACATAGCACTCTGTTACTTTTTTTTAAAAATTTGGAGAATAAAATGAAAAAAATAATTAAAACCAGCGTCTGCATTGCTACTATCGTATTATCACTTAACGCTAAAACAGAAGATAAACATATCCCAGAAAAAACAGGCGACGGACACATTACAGTGCAAACATCAACAATGGGCCTTGGCATTGAATACAATTATCCAGTTAACTCAGTATTAAGCATTGGTTTTGGCGTCAATCAATTCAATATGAGCAAAACCTTAACCAAAAATGAGGCTCATTATCGTGCCGCTGTTAATTTTCAAAGTGCCTCCATTATTAGCAACTACCACCCATGGAGCAATGGTTTTCGCCTGCGTGCTGGTGCTTATTACAACAATAATAAAATCAACTTAAGTGCCAAATCCACTGGTTCCATTACTATTGGTGATACAAGATTTACTAATGCAGAGATCAGTATTAACGGTGAATTCAGTTTCAAGAAAGTTGCCCCTTATATCGGTATCGGCTATGGATCCGAGCCAATTGGCGACAATACTTTTTCTCTTGATGTTGATATAGGCGTAATGCAAAGCCCTGTTCAAGTGCAATTGATAGGAACTTGCAAGGTAGCTACTCCAGCAGAAAGTACTATTTGCCAAGAATTTAATTCTAGTTTGGCTAAAGAGGAGGCAACTTTAAAGGAAGGGGCAGATAGGTTTAAGTTGTATCCTGTTGTTTCCTTAGGTTTGTCATATCGTTTTTAACAACTTGCTGTTTTCTTGCCATTACCTAGATACCCTCATTCCCAAATAGAGCGTAAGAATGAGAAAAGTCCTTGCTAGGATAGGGATTTTTGAAGTTTTTTTTAAAAGTAAAATAGGCTAAAATATTTTTTTCTACACAGAATATTTAATACTAAATGCACAAAACTGGTGTTGCAAGGGAGAATTTTTGACACTAATTTATGAAAATATTTTATTGAATATAGGAAATGCCGATACTATTTAAAAAAGTGCCAGAAGAGCTGACACTATTTGTAGAAGTGCGGTTACTATTTTTTTTGCCTGAGAGTGTTAAATAAAATTAAACTGGCATTAAATAGAACAATAAAAACCACAAATAAAATGGCTAACAATAGCGTGTAGAAAAGTAAGTGCCATTCGGCTTGAATTAAACCCAGTTGTTGCTAAATTGCGATGCGATGTATTTAATAAGTGCTGGATTGTTCCATAAAAATAAATATTCATGGGTTTTATTAAGTTTTTTTGCACAAAATGCCCTTGCTCCCACGCTGTGCATGGGAATGTATACTCGGGTTTAAGGGTAAGTATAAACTAGGCAAAAGGCTTACTCAAAAAAAGCCCCGTTTTCACGGGGCTTTTTTCTTTGTTTGCTTTATTTACTTATTAAATAAATCGGCGTTTTCTTCTGATTAGATAATAAGCACTTAGCACCATTAACAAGATAAAGCCCATATCAAATCTAGCAGGGG
>NZ_CAHJWD020000340.1 GCF_903642095.1 Bathymodiolus brooksi thiotrophic gill symbiont
TATCTTTTCACTATTCAACTTACTTTTCTTCTGTATTTTCCAAATCTTTTCACTATTCAACTTACTTTTCTTCCATAATTTCCATATCCTTTCACTATTCAACTTACTTTTCTTCCGTATTTTCCATATCTTTTCACTATTCAACCTATGTTTCTTCCATAATTTCCATATCCTTTCACTATTCAACTTACTTTTCTTCCGTATTTTCCATATCTTTTCACTATTCAACCTATGTTTCTTCCATAATTTCCATATCCTTTCACTATTCAACTTACTTTTCTTCCGTATTTTCCATATCTTTTCACTATTCAACTTATGTTTCTTCCATATTTTTCATATCTTTTCACTATTGAACTTGCCTTTCTTCCATATTGTCCATATCTTATCACTATTCGACTTGCCTTTCTTCCATATTTTCCATTTCATTTAACATTTCAACTTACTTTTCTTCCATATTTTCCATATCATTTTACAATTCAACCTACTTTTCTTCCGCATTTTCCATATCTTTTCACTATTCAACTTGGCTTTCTTCCATATTTTCCATATCTTTTCATTATTCAACATACCTTTCTTCCATATTTTCAAGATCATTTCACAATTCAACCTACTTTTCTTCCGCATTTTCCATATCTTTTTACTATTCAACTTACTTTTCCTCAATATTTTCCAAATCTTTTCACTATTCAACTCACGTTTCTTTCATATTCTCCATATCTTTTCACTATTCAACTTATCTTTCTTTCATATTTTCCCTATCTTTTCACTATTCAACTTACTTTTCTTCTGTATTTTCCAAATCTTTTCACTATTCAACTTACTTTTCTTCCATAATTTCCATATCCTTTCACTATTCAACTTACTTTTCTTCCGTATTTTCCATATCTTTTCACTATTCAACTTATGTTTCTTCCATATTTTTCATATCCTTTCACTATTCAACTTACTTTTCTTCCGTATTTTCCATATCTTTTCACTATTCAAC
>NZ_CAHJWD020000341.1:0-4609 GCF_903642095.1 Bathymodiolus brooksi thiotrophic gill symbiont
GTGTTGTAGATGATGGCAGACAATTGAAGCCATTTTTTTCTTGCTTTGCTTACTAGTTTATTGTAGCACATTGTAGGGTAACATAACAAAGAAGCCCTACTATAGACATGATAGAGTCAAAAACTGGGCTCTAATTATTTCTTGCTATGTTCTCACACTATTCTTCATTCATACCACTAGTACTTGTATTGTTCGTTTGGGGGACATTTGTACCGCTCTGCGTTACAGTAACCAATATTTGTAGAGATGCCAGTCAAAAATCAATTACAGGGGATGCTTGCTGTTTTTGAACCATTAGATAGAGCTCAATCTAAGAAGAACTTTGAGCCTTCATTTGTAAAAATCGGATGAAGGGTTCAAAAGTTATGAGCATCTGAAATTGCCTATTTTTGGTCGATAATTTTCCAAAGATGGCCGCCATCAATAATGGTTTTAATGACTGTTTTAGAGTTCTGATTTTTTGTGTAAACAGCAGATAATGTCTCTACTTTTGTTTTTTCCCATAGATTATAAGTTATTCTGTCAGAAAAATGAAACTGAACATGCTCGAAGTAATATTTGCTATTTGTTTTACTGTCCAAAATGTATGGCGGAGCCACTTTTGATCTTGACCGAAAGGTCCATATGGCTCACATTGCCATAATTTTGTCAGAAAATAACTTATCTGACATCATAATAGAAGAAATTGTGTGTAGAAATACTTGTTTTGTGTGCAATTATAACATATGAATCACCTTTTACATCTTTTTGTGGAATTATGAATCCATAAAGGTGGGTGTGCAATTAGTGTTCAACACTATTTGAGAATGGCACCGTTTCACAGCAGTTATATGGGAAAATGACACAAAAAGCTTCATATTTCCTAAACTAAAAATGATATCCGCACAAAATTTTGAAGGTAATACCACAGTGTTGTGCACGTTCTGTTGGACGTGATGTTTTTTTTGTCGACGCAAGAAATGGCAGCCATTTTGTTCAAAATGGCCGCCATTTTTTCATAAAATTCATCAAACAGGGAACCTGTTCCAAGATAATTTGATAATTTTTTTTATCAATATAATTAATATCACTGAAAAAATGGATATGGAGATTTGTACCAATGACCTCTTATTTGTTTTAGCATTTTATTAAGGAATAATTGTCATATTGGTGACCATTTTGAAAACAAAATGGCTGCCATTGCTTTAAAATTCGTTGCTCAAATTTACGTTTTTTATGATTACTCTATTGTTTCTAGTCAGAATTTGATCATCAAGGTATCAAATTAAAGATATTTTAATAATCTATAACCTCAAGTAACTAATAAATTAAACTGAATACTTTTCATACCAATATGTAATCCCCCATGGGGTGAAGATTCCAGACACCTAGTACTACCACTTGCCGAAAGTTTAACTGGTCAGCTTGATATATATATATATATACATTTGTAGGTGTTTTTGCTTTCCTACCTCAATGTCTTGCTATCATGATGTAGCTGTACAATTGCTGAAAGTGATGTTATATGCAACAATCACCCAACAAGCATGATAGTGAAACACCTCTAAACTAAACTTCCTTAAGACCAGCTTGTGTTTAAAATAGATGGATATTATTTGCACGCTTTACACATTTCCTACGAAAGGCTACATATGGAACTTTATTTAAAATAAAGTTTATGTTGTTTATATAGGATGCTGTTTATATTCAGGTTTCCCTTGATTGCAATTTGAGCAAGTAAATTTGTTTCAGTCTTACTCTCCATGCCGTTCGAATCCCGCTCATGGTAACTTAAGGTGTACTTGATACCACATTATTGTGTGATAAAATTCGTCAGTGACTTGCAACAGGTATGTGGTTTTCTCCAGGTACTCTGGTTTACGCCACCAATAAAAGTGACCACCACAATATAACTGAAATATTGTTGAAAATGAAAGTGGCATTAAACACCATAACCCAACTCTCCGACTCCATGTCAAAGTTTCAGTCTTGCTCATTACTATTCTAATTTGCTTCTTAAAACATGTTCAATGAAAACAACAACAAAATATTAAGTTCATTCATTTATTATTTAGGAAATATCTGGTGTATTTTTTAAATACATCATCTATTGTCACATGTATTGTGGTCTGAATAAGTCCAGCTACATGTAAAACTAAATATATAATAAATTATTCTTCAATAGAGACCAGAACTCCCAACCATCTGTAAAGAAAAATATTAATGAAATTTTCAACATAGTGTATTAGTAATGAACCAGAACAACTAATGAAGACAAAATGTTGGCCAGCAACATTTTTCATCTCTTTATTGAATATTTAATTATGATATAAATTATGGACTCAGCTGTAAATTATCCTGCAGGCTGCAGTCCTAAGTTCAGGTAATATCCCAAGGCCAGCTTGGATCACATGTCTTTGACCAGCAAAGCATACTGTCAGGTGAACTGGAAAAAAAACCAGAAGGGACCACAAAGAAACAGTTCTAACTACATATTATCATTTCATAACTACTATTTTAATAAATATAAATTCACAATGTATTTAAGCAAAAAAAATTACCAGTGTTTCAAATTTTTAGTATTGACCCCAACTTTTCGTGTCTCAAGTTTTTATTGACATTTTTGGACAAAGTTAAAGTCAGATCCTTGTTCTGTATAACCTACAATGTAGGTAAAAATATATTATATATGTTTTGTCTACTTATACTACCTTCCCCTTTTCGAGAATATTAGTAGAAACACTGGTATTTTTGTTCATTGGTCTTATCTATTTTTCCTTAAAAGTACCATGGCTTATCAATAAAATAAATGATAAATAGTTTGATGTATTGGTTTTAATGTCACTTGTCACATCTTGTTATTCTGGCCACGAATTCATCATCCCATGCAAAAGACAAAGAAAAAAACCACTTTTCTTCTTATCTGTAGTTAGCAACCATTACACTGACCCATATATATATATATTTATTACATAATGATTTTATTTAAGCAATTTTATTGGCTATCATGCTGTCACCTGACATTCCGTAAAATTTGATATTGCTTGATTAAAACTTGTATTGACTTGGGTTTCACTTTCGTTTTCCATTGCATTATGTATGACGTCATAATGAAGTGATTAATTTCATATTGACTTGGTTTCACTTTCACTTTTCATTTTAATGTAATAAAACAATTACAGTCTTTTGTATCGGTCAATACGAGTTTTTATGGACCTTAGAAATCAATATTCACCTCAGCCTAAAGGCTTCGGTGAATATCGTTTTTAAGGTCCATAAAAACTTGTATTGACCTCAGCAAAAGACTATAATTGTATAATATATATAATTGTGTATATATATACATCTCACCAATTGATGTGATAACTTTCATAAAATAAAACTAACCGGTATAATCCTTGTTTGTTAACAAACAGTAGATCATATCTCTGTTGATGGCATGTGACATCAAGTACTGTTTACAAATATCATTCAGCTCACTTGTGCTGGACTGGTTGAAATTCTGTAGCAGATCATGCAGAAGTGATTGACCTGCAGAGAACAAAAACTAAATACTGAATTTAATTATGCCAAATACAAAAGATCATTATAATGTGATGCTTACAAAAAAATTAATTTCATTTCAAGATCTAAAGTACCCTGGCCTGAGAAGACCAGACCTTCCGCAAATCTCTGACAAACTTTATTACATAATGCTGTATCGAGTGCACCTCGAACCGGACTAGAACTCCTGATTGTGGTAGGCACTAATTGCATATGTAGTTGTAAATCCAACTACCATACGATCACGACTGCCCCTTAAAGAGAAGGTTTCAAATGCAAAAATGAAATTAAATCAAGACTAGTATTTTTCTTTCTTCCAATGTTCAGTCTTTACTTCTGAAGTGAGGCATTTTCAGATGCAGAAATACCTAATGATTTCTCCGCCACATTATTTATTGAGTTGCAGACAACTATACATCAAGACAAGCCACTTCTTCAGGATTAAAATATATTTTCCCATGTTGAATAAAAATAACGCAACATATAAATATGCAATAACATTTTTTTTACTTTTATTTGAATTTAGTATGTAAATATTCAATCATGCTCGAGTATCCATGGAAGCTGGCAAATACAAAAAAATGTAGCACCATGACAAAAGTTGCTTGTGTTGATGCATACTTGCAATCCAATGCCCTGGTTGAATAGTTCAAGCAACATAATCTCATTGAAATTAGACCTGGCTTCGAAGAAATTTTCTGCACTATACCCTCCAACCTGAAGATAATAGAGCAGAATATTTCTTCTCACATCTAACCAAAATGTCTGTTTTAAAAGCTCAAATTCATGTACCAACTTTAAAAAAAAAGCTTTGAATATATAAACAAAAACAAAGCTTTTGAAAAGTTGTCACAGTACACCACCCAGAATATGAATAGAATTAACTTTCTGAAGAGTGAAGACTATAATATAAAAAACAAATATTATGTACACATAGAAGAAAGTGTTTTGTGACTGTAGACTGTATTGACTGATGAAAAAGAGGAAACTCCTAATTTCTAGTGCTCAGTCATACCCTCATTTTCTAGCTGTTTGGACCAAGCTTGAAACATTTTATTTCCAAATATTTTCCTTAAAGAAAAGAGGA
>NZ_CAHJWD020000341.1:4708-9384 GCF_903642095.1 Bathymodiolus brooksi thiotrophic gill symbiont
CAAAGCTTTTGAAAAGTTGTCACAGTACACCACCCAAAATAAGAATAGAATTAACTTTCTGAAGAGTGAAGACTATAGTCTAGTATAAAAAAAAACCAAATATTTTGTACACAGACTATAGTATAGAAGAAAGTGATTGACTGATGAAAAAAGAGGAAACTCCTATTCTAGAGCCCATACCCTCGTTTTCTAGTTGTTTGGACCAAGCTAGAAACATTTTATTTCCAAATATTTTCCTTAAAAAAAAAGAGGAAATCAGCGGATTAGAGGAAAACTTTCATCTCTGTTTACACCCCCCCTTTTCGGTTTGTTTACTTTTGTTTTGAACGCAAGTTGGAAGTATTATAAATTGACAAGAAGTTTTTCATAAACTACTTGAAAAGAAGCAATGCAAAAAATAAATCGTACGTTTAAAACATTGAGAAGAAGGTTTATACATACCTACGATAACACCTGTGTTACAACCAGCGTCGTTGACGTTACTATTTACTTTCCACTTCCAACGATGTACGACGTTCTCCTTCAGACATGTTTAGGGGCGTTTTAAATACTAAAAATCATCTGTGTTCGCGATCTAATATGGTTGAGATGGTATGCTTCCTACGTTGATATTGTAACAGAAAATACAAATATCGCCATCGGAGAACGCTACTCCAAATTTTTCATTGATTTGTTCATCTTGGAACTTTTGAGACGACCATTTTCCGTTTAGCATGCTCAGGAAATCGGAAGCGACTGTGACCATGCGCAAGCTACGAATCTGCGCTTTAATTGGATAATAATTATAGAACTATATAACGTCAGGAACATGCCGGGCAAGGCATTGAAATGGGGGACCCTGGTGAAAAAACCGTGCCGCGAATGGTAAAATTCCGAAAACAGCGATTTCGATTCGAACACGTTATATTTATTCTTCTTCTTCTTCTTTGGTTACGGAAAACCATCAACGTACTGATGTTTACTTTCCGGCGCATGCCTGGTAAAATGTTTTCAAATTTATAAAAATTTTCAGAACATAGATAATTTATTTGATATAATTGTTATTTTATTTTTTAGTTTTATATTATCAGTTTTTACAATTTTTCTTTTAATTTAGGATTTTTACAATTTTTTTATTTTTTATTTTTCATTTATTAAGATAAAAACATGATTTCTGTTTATTTTATTCTGTGTGGATAAGTATCAAGGAGCACATTGTGAGTGAGTGCACCCTTGAAGGATTCTGTAGTGGTGTTTTTGGTTATGTCAGGGGATAATTTGTTCCAGTCTTTAATGGTTTGACAAAAGAAAGAAAATTTATAACTGTCTTTATTGCATTGGATTTGTCTGTAGGAGTCTTTTCGGGAAGATCTTGTCGTAGACTGGCTCTGAAGTAATATATTTTGTGTAGGGATAGCGATATTTTCATTTATTACTTTGTGAAACATTATGAGCCTAGTTCTTAGTCGGCGTTCTTGTAGAGTTTGCCAATTCATGGTGTTTAACATCTCAGACACACTGCTGGTGTTATGATGTCTGTTGCATGTATACCTGGCTGCCCGTCGCTGTACCTTTTCTAGCGAGTTGATGTTTTCGTTTGTGTGAGGATCCCAAACAGTGCAGCAGTATTCTAATTTGGGTCTTATTAGGGTTTGATATGCTCGTTCTTTTATCGTTTGTGATTGTACTTTTAGATTTCTTCTGATAAAACATAATGATTTGTTTGCTTTGGCGGCAGTTTGTTGGATGTGGGTGTTCCATTTTAGGTCTGTTGAGATTGTGACACCTAGATATTTTGCGTGTTGAACAGATTCTAATATATGGCCATGCATGTTATAGTAAAAGTGGATTGGATTTCTCTTGGTTGTTATATTCATGATGTTACACTTGTCTGGGTGAAATGACATGAGCCAGTCTTGTTCCCATTTTATGGCAGCTTCGAGATCTTCTTGGAGCTTGAGGCAGTCGCTTTGTGATTTGATTTGTCGATAGATCATACTGTCATCTGCAAAAAGTCGGATACGGCTATGTTTGATGTATTCAGGGAGGTCGTTAATGTAGATTAGAAAAAGTATTGGTCCAAGAACTGTACCCTGTGGGACACCGGATGTGACTGGTATTTTTGATGATGTCATATTTTCTAAAAGTACTGTTTGAGTTCTGTTTGAGAGAAAAGATTTAACCCAGTTTATGATTTGTTCTGATATGCCAAAGTATTTCATTTTGTACAGCAGTCTTTTGTGTGGTACCTTGTCGAAAGCTTTTGCGAAGTCCATTATTATCAAATCTGTTTGTATATTTTTGTCATTGTTTTGTGATAAATCATGTATTAAAGAAATTATTTGTGACTCACATGATCGTTTTGCCCTAAATCCATGCTGTAATTCATAAAGTATGTTGTTGGTTTCTAGATGTTGCATCATGTTGCTGGCAAAAATATGTTCGAGTAATTTGCAAGCTATGCATGTTATGGATATAGGTCTGTAGTTACCTGGGTTGTGTTTATCTCCTTTTTTGAGAACAGGCGTGACATTTGCGTGGTTCCAGTCAGATGGTACTTTGCCTGTTTCCAATGATTTGGTGAATAATAATGTGAGGATGTCTGTACATATATCAATATTTTCTTTCAGTACTCTGCCTGCGATGGTGTCAGGACCAGTAGCTTTACTAGGGTTTATGTTTTTGATGAGTTTATAAACACCATCCCTAGAGATTTTTATGGGTTCCATTGTGGGATGAGTACTAGGACCTTTATCTGGAATGTTAGTGTTTGCTTCAGATGTAAAAGCAGACTGAAACTGTTTGTTTAGTATATTTGCTTTCTCAGATGGATGTGAGTGTAGGGTACCTTCACTTCGTAGGGGAGCTATGCCGGTGTTTTCATTTTTCTGGCTTTTTATGTAAGAATAAAGTTTTTTGGGTGTATTTTTGAAGCTTGGTTGATCTGGTTCATTTATTTCAATATCAAAAATCATGTTTTCTATATATCGCCAGTATGAGTTTCTCATTTCGTTCTGGAGCTTGGCTTTAGTTTTCTGATATTGTTCTTTATACTTGGGATTACATTTTTTCTTTTTATATAACTTGTTTTTCTTGTTAATTAACTTTTTTAGTTGGTTATTTACCCAAGGTAATCTTGATTTGTTGCCAATGCTTTTTGTTGGAATATACTTATGGATAGTCTCTTGGACATTGGTTTTGAAGATGTTCCATAATTCGTCTAGACTCATTTTATCCTGATCTTTTTTTAGTTGTTTGTAAGTTTCAGTGAGGTCTTTTTCTATTTGATCCCATTGTGCCTTTTTGTAGTTTAACACTTTGTGAGCTTGTTGTTTATTTTGCGGCAGGGCTAGGTTTATTTCACTGTATACTATATCATGATCACTCGCACCGATTGGTGGTAATGTTTCTACTCTATTTACAAATGATGGGTTTGTCATGCACAGCAGATCTAGTGTTGTGTCTTTTCGGGTGTTCTTGTTTATGACTTGTGTTAGGTTGTTGTCATGTAATATATCGAGGAGTTGTTGGTGTAGTGAAGCTTCAGGTTTGTTAGGTATGACTGCTGGTGTATTCCAGTCTATGTGGCCAAGGTTGAAATCGCCACTTACCCAGATGTTAGAGTTTGTTTTCTTACATAAGACTCTATTCAGTGAGATACCAAGTTGTTCTAATGATTCACCTTTATCGGATGGTGGTCGATAGTATGTGCAAAGGTAAAGTGATTTGTTGCCTTCATATGATATTTTTGCCCACACATTTTCGCAGTTTGTTTCAAGGTCTAAATCGGTACCTGCTTTTGTGATTTGTGTGGATGTCAGCTGGTTTGAGATAGCCAGTAATACTCCCCCATAGCCATCCTTTCTGTTTTTTGTATAAATGTTGTATTTAGAGGATGGGATGTATTCATATGGAGAGATGTCATTTGAGAGCCATGTCTCGGTACCAAATATTATGCTGGGTTTACAAGATTCAATGATAAGTTCTACTTCAGGTTTTTTGTTCTTTATCGACTGAAAATTTATTGTAAGCACTCTTAGTGGTTCAGAGTTTTTTGACGTGTGGGAGTCCTTTTTTTGAGGTAAAGAAAATACCGTTAAGATTCAAACATCATTAAACGAGCGGGACGATTTGAAGTGAAAACTGAACATTTTTGACTTGTACATACAATGAATGATAAATGCCATTTTCAAGGCTTTTTCTTGATTGCTGTCCATTTTCTTTAATTTATTATTTCGTCTGTTATTTCCCGCGGTATCTTATACTTAGAAACACGATAACTAGCGAGAAAACCAAATATCGAATGGTAAAACCCCGAGAGTTCTGAACTTCCGTTTTTTTTATAGGTGGCGCTGTTACTTTCACTTTGGGTCCATGTTGTTCTCTACTCAGGCGAATTCCTGACAAAAACGACCGCTGCGCCTTCACAAGAGGTAGTCGAGGGGGGGTCATGATATTTTTTGAAAAGAATAAGGTCTTGGGAGTTGAACCAAACAGGGTTTTGAATATATTAGAAGGAATTTAAAAAACAAACACGACTTGAAGCGAGCGGGGGTAAAAAAAGATGTCCGCCCTTGTATATGTTTATACATTGATAGTATATTTACCTGGATAGTGACAAGGCCCTGTGGATAAATCAAGCTGAATTAATAAATGAAATAAAAATTAAATGTTCGAGGTTCCTGGACAAAATGAAA
>NZ_CAHJWD020000342.1 GCF_903642095.1 Bathymodiolus brooksi thiotrophic gill symbiont
CACTTCTTGCAGTTCTTTTTCGTTTAACTTCTTTCTATTTTTTACTTTAAAACTAATAACCCCTGTGTCTGTAGCACTAATGAAAAAACTAAACCCTTTTAAATAATTAGCATATTGATTTTTATTAATATTTCTATTTTTGGCAATAGTTCCTTCTCCAAACTCTTGAGTAAGAAAAAATGCTTCCAACAATGCAGTTTTACCAACATTATTTTTACCACTAATAATATTAATTCTGCTTAAGCCTTCAATTTTGAAGCTCTTAAAGCATTTATAATTTTTTATATCTATATATTCAATCATAATAAAGTCGTTATCACCCTACACCGAAAAAGACGACCCACACCCACAAGTGGTTTTAGCATTGGGATTATGAATGATAAAACGAGCACCTTGCAAATCTTCTAAATAATCAACGGTTGCACCGATTAAATATTGGTAACTCATAGGGTCAACGACTAATTGAACGCCGTTTTTTTCAACGCCAGAGTCGCCTTCTTTATGTTTGTCGTCAAAGGTGAAGCCGTAAGAAAAGCCTGAGCAGCCGCCACCAGTGATATATACACGCAATTTTAAATCGTTGTTTTTTTCTTCTTGAATAAGGTCGGATACTTTTTTAGCGGCATTGTCGCTGAAAATAATATCTGCTTCTTCTAAAATTTGTGCTGCTTCCATATTTTTCTCCTTTTTATGGCAATAAGCCAATTTGCTCTAATCCTAAATTTTCATCAAACCCAAACATAAGGTTCATATTTTGAATGGCTTGTCCAGAGGCACCTTTAACTAGATTATCAATCACTGAAATAACAATCAATTTATTGCTATCAGGCGCTTTTTGCACGGCAATTTGACAGAAATTACTTGATTTAACGCTACGAGTTTCGGGTGTTACCCCTGCATCAAGCACAGTAACAAAATGCTCGTCTTTGTAAGCCTCTGCAAACACGGATTGCACTTCAGTAGTGTTATCTAACAAATCCACATAAAGTGTGGCTTGCATGCCCCGAATCATTGGCACCAGATGTGGCACAAAAGTTAGCCCTACGCTCTCGCCTGCTAACAACGCCAATTCTTGTTTAATTTCAGGATAATGCCGATGTCCGCTCACGCCGTAAGCTTTAAACGATTCGCTCACTTCACACAATAAAGTGGCTTGATTGACACCACGACCTGCACCGCTCACACCTGATTTGCAATCGGCAATAATACTAGACAAATCAATTAATTTATTGTCAATTAATGGCTTAAGTGCCAGCTGAATGGCGGTTGGATAACAACCGGGATTGGCAATTAAAGTAGCATTTTTAATTTGTTCACGGTTAACTTCACACAGCCCATAAATTGCCGATGATAATAAATCATCTTGCGTATGCTCTGATTCATACCATTTTTGATACTCAGCTTTATCCTTCAAGCGAAAATCTGCCCCTAAGTCAATCACTTTAATGCCTTGTTTAATGAAATCACCTGCATTTTTCATTGCCACGCCATGTGGTGTGGCAAAAAATATCACCTCACACTCATCTAAAATTGCATCATCTGGCAAAGAAAATACCAAATCACACTGCCCAACCAAAGACGGAAACATTTTATCCACCCGTTGCCCAACCTCCGAACGAGAACTAATTGCAATCACTTCTACCTGTGCATGATTGTGCAATAAACGCAACAATTCAATGCCTGTATAGCCTGTGCCACCGATGATACCTACTTTAATCATGAGTGAGATTCTCCCAGCATCTTCTCAAGATAATGAATGTTCATACCACCTTTGCGGAAAGTTTTATCTTTCATAATGCGTGCTTGTAAAGGAATGTTGGTTTTGATGCCATCGATGACCATTTCATCGAGGGCATTTTGCATTTTGATGATTGCACCTAGTCGGGTGTCGGCAAAGGTGATAAGTTTGCCTATCATTGAATCGTAGTAGGAAGGGACGGTGTAGCCGTTGTATATGTGTGAATCAACACGCACGCCTAGACCGCCGGCAACATGATATTGGGTGATTTTTCCAGGTGAGGGCATAAAATTATTGGGATCTTCGGCGTTGATACGGCATTCGACTGCGTGGCCTGTGATTTTTACATCATCTTGTGTGAATGAAAGTGTTTGACCGTCAGCAATGAGTATTTGTTCACGCACGATGTCAATGCCAGTAATCATTTCGGTTACGGGGTGTTCGACTTGAACACGGGTGTTCATTTCAATAAAATAAAATTCATTGTTTTCAAATAAAAATTCAAAAGTGCCAGCGCCACGATAGTTAATCGCTTTGCAGGCATCAGCACAAATTGTGCCAATTTTATTACGCAATTCAGAAGTAATACCGGGAGCAGGTGCTTCTTCTACCACTTTTTGATGACGGCGTTGCATTGAGCAATCGCGTTCACCGAGATGCACCGCATTACCGTGTTCGTCGGCTAAAATTTGAATTTCAACATGGCGAGGCGTGGTTAGAAATTTCTCCATATATACTTCTGGATTACCAAAGAAACTTTGTGCTTCGGTCTTAGCCAATTCAATAGCAGTCAATAAATCTGCTATCTCTTCAACCACATGCATACCTCGCCCACCACCACCACCAGAGGCTTTAATAATAATCGGCAGTCCGATTTTATTAGCAATGGCAATATTTTGTGCCTCATCGGTACCAAGTCCGCCATCAGAACCCGGAACACAAGGCACGCTTGATCCTTGCATGGCCTCAATGGCAGCGACTTTATCACCCATAACACGGATATTTTCAGCACGGGGGCCGATAAAAATAAAGCCACTTTCTTCCACTTGTTGTGCAAAATCAGCGCTTTCAGACAAAAAACCGTAACCCGGATGAATAGCATCAGCATGGGTTACTTCTGCGGCGGCAATTAATGCAGGAATATTTAAATAACTGTCTTTTGATGAATGCGGACCAATACACACTGCCTCATCTGCCAAACGCACATGCTTGAGTTTTTTATCAGCAGTTGAATATACGGCAACAGTTTTGATACCGAGTTCTTTACAAGCACGCAAAATACGCAGTGCAATTTCGCCACGATTGGCGATTAAAACTTTATTAATTTTGTTCATTTTATAATAATTAAGGTTTGTCCAAATTCAACGCCATCGCCATCATTACACAAAATCTCAGTTACTGTGCCAGATTGATCAGCTTCAATTTTATTCATGATTTTCATTGCCTCAACAATGCAAATAATATCGCCTTGATTAACATGTTGCCCAACTTTAACAAACATCTCAGAAGTAGGCGATGCTGCACTATAAAATGTGCCCACCATTGGCGAAGTAATTGGATGTCCGTCAATAACCGTGTTTTCCGTTGTTTCAACACTAACAACAGGTGCGACTGCTACAGGTGCAGGTGTTGCAACTTGAACGGGTGCAGCTGTCATAGGTGCATTGCCATAGCGAGAGATGCGAACTGACTCTTTGCCTTCTACAATTTCAATTTCTGCCATGCCAGATTCTTCCAGCAGTTCCATGAGTTTTTTTACTTTACGAATATCCATTTTTTTAATGCTCCTTAATATGTTTAATTGCTGCATTAAGTGCAAATTCATAGCCTTGTGCACCAAAGCCTAAAATTACCCCTTCTGCGATGTCTGAAAAATAAGATTGCTTACGAAATTCTTCACGCTTATAAACATTGGACAAATGCACTTCTGTAAAAGCAATGCCTGTCGCTAACATTGCATCACGCAAAGCAACAGAAGTGTGCGTAAATGCCGCAGGGTTAATAATGATATATTTTGTGCCATTCTTACTAGCGGCATGAACTTTATCAATCAACCCAGCCTCTGAATTGTCTTGGTGATGCTCAATTGACAACCCTGCATCAGCGGCTAATACGCCTATATGGGCAACAATATCGCTTAAAGTTTGCGTGCCATATTGCTCTGGCTCACGCGTGCCAAGCATATTTAAGTTAGGGCCATTAAGAAATAAAATATCCATATTATATCGTCAAAATTAAAAGTTATGAAAAACGGTATTTTACCACCAACATAACGAATGTTAATCAATTTTAACTACTTTAAACCACTACATTGAATTATTCAAATGTTTAAGAAAATCTTGCGCATTAATTTCGCCCACAATACGCTGAGAACGATTTTCAACACCTCCTTTGAAAAACAAAATTCCCGGTGGCCCAACAATGTTAAAACGCGCCATTAAGGCTTTATCAATCTCATCATTAGCGGTAACATCCGCCTGCAAAGCGATGACATCTTTCATCTCATTAACCACCGTGGCATTTGAAAATACAAAACGCTCCAACTCCTTACAAGAAATACACCAATCTGCATAAAAATCTAACATTACCATTTGATTGTTGCTCTGTGTCTGAGCAAGCACACGGTCTAAATCACTACTTGATTTGATTTTTTCAAAAGCAACATGTACTTTTTCTACTTGAACATTCGCACCATAACCAGACAGTGGCACTAACATATCACCACCACCACGGGCAACCAACCCCCATAGCAACATACCATAAATTAATATCAACAAACCAATGCCTTTTAAAATGCGTTGCCACGGCGTTGGTGTATTGGTAATTGAATTAAACACACCCATTGCAATTGGCGACAAAGTAAATAGTGATGCCCATAATATCAACGAAGTATAGGGCGAAATAATACGGTCTAGTAAATAAATTGCCACAGCCAACATCATAATACCAAATATATATTTAACCTTGTCCATCCAGCCACCTGCTTTAGGCAATTTACTCACACCAGCACCCACTGCCAACAATGGCGCACCCATGCCCAAACTCATTACAAATAAGGACAAACCACCGAGCAAGGCATCCCCTGTTTGACCAATATAAATCAACGCACCTGCCAATGGCGGAGCAACACAAGGCCCCATAATCAATGCTGATAAAAAGCCCATAATCGCTACGCCAATTAGGTTTCCGCCTTTTTGATTGTTGCTAATATTGGTAATTTTGCTTTGCAAACTAGAGGGCAGTTGAATGTCGTAATAACCAAACATTGAGAATGCCAAAGCAACAAACACCAAACTAAAGGCTATCAATATCCAAGGCGTTTGAAATAATACTTGTAAATTTTCACCAAAATAGCCTGCCAAAACACCAGCGATTGAATAAGTAACACTCATTGACAACACAAACACAATTGACATAATCAACGCTTTTTTGGTGGTCATAGTGCCTTTTTGACCAACAATAATGCCTGATAAAATCGGTATCATCGGAAACACACAAGGTGTTAATGCCAGCAATAAGCCAAAACCAAAAAAACTCGCCAACACAAGCCATATATTATCTTGTTGCAATAAAGCGGTAATTTGGTCAGTTTCGTTTAACGATTCATTGTCTACAGTGCTTGATATTGACGCTAACGGCACTTCAGTAGACTTAGTCACAACGACTTCACTCGCTTTTGGCATTGTGATATCCATGGTTTTTTCTAACGGTGGATAACAAACACCGCCCTCCCAGCAGCCTTGATACTTAGCACTAAACGAAACAGATTGTGCCTTTATCTCAGTCAGTGGAATATCAAGCTCTAATAATCTCTTATGAACCTCCACTTTGCCAAAAAAATCATCCTCCTTAATTTTGCCTTTAGGAAAGACAATATCGCCAAGTTTTGCCCCCTTAATATCGATGAAAAATTTATCATGATACAAATAGTATTCTGGATGGATGATCCAACTTGCACGCAAGGTATTGGCATCAATGGCAACCACTGAAAAATCAAATGCCTCATTTGCTGGTAACGGCTCGTCAGAAATAGACGCTGTTTCACCAACTATTGATTGCATAGTAGATTTAGCCTTAGAGAAAATACTAAGTGCACCCTGTGCCAAAGAAGGCTTCTGCATATTACCGATATTCAGCATAACCGATTTAGTAATCGGTGGGTAACATACACCCAAATCTGCACACCCTTGATACTCAACCGTCAATACAATAGATTTTGCATCCCCTTCAAGCACAGGAACAACAACACGCACATTATTACGATAAGTGCCTATTTTGCCAAAAAACTCATCATTTTTAATTTTTGCAACAGGAAACTTCGCCTCACCTAGACGAGCAGAATAATCTGAAGAAATCTTGATTTTCTCTTTATAAAGGTAATAATCTTTAGCAATATCCCAGTTTAGGATAATTTTGTCATTAACCACCTCAGCTTGAAATGCAAACGCCTCATCAGCAGGCAACAACCCATCTGCCGCTCGCGCTAATGGCAAAAATAGTAGTAAAAATAAAGGTAATAAAAATCGTTTCATAATGTTTCCCCTAGATGTGTCAATACAATGCATTATGTTATACACTTAGTCGCAATAAAACAAATTATTTGGGACCTTTGCACAAAGTATGGACAGTTAGCAAAGCCCCTATTGAATATTAATATCAATACCTTGTTCCAGCAATTGTGTCTGTCTATACGCAAGATAGTCGCTATAAGTTGCAATTCTTTTATAAAAATCACCGCCAACATAACGCAACGCTTCTTTGAAGTGAAAAGGGTATAAAAATCCATCAATACGAGTAATCTCATTACCTTCATTAAACAAAACAATACCCGGTCGGTAAGTAAGTTTAAGCTTCTGCACCCACTCCTTTGGCGTAGTCCGATTACCTTTATTGTCAATAATAGCCCGTGTGGAATCAGCATCAAAACGCACCACTTTGAATGCATCAAATTCACTTATTACACTTTTATCTTTAAGCGTTGTGCTGTAAAAATACTCACAAGAATCACAGTTTTTATCCTCAAAAATAACCGCTACTGGCGTTTTAATCGTGGAAAAATCGGTAATTTTTTGCAACATCTCGTGGTTTTGTAATTGATAATTACCAATTTCTTTGTTTTTCTCAATATATTGTGCCAAGGTCAATTTTTCATAAGCCTTACTACTAACATAACCCAAAACTTGGCGAAGCTTAGCGGGAGAACGATAACCATTTGTCCGCATTATTGTTTCATTTTTTTGATTCAAAAAAACCACCGTAGGCGTATATTTCACCTGAATTTCATTCGCCAATTCTTTTTCGCTTAAAGTATATTCCTCATTAATTGCTACTTCCTTATCGCCCCGAATGTTAATAGCAATCACAGAAAAATGCTTTTGAATAAACGCCTTAAGCGGCTGCTGATCAAAATCTTTAACCATTTGGTCGCAATACGGACACTCGGCTAAATGAAAAAACAACAATATATGCTTATTATCTTGCCTCGCCTCATCAACATCCTCTGCAAGTTCCAAAAAACTACTTTTAAACCAAGGCAACATCGTATACGCCGCCCCACCCGTTACCACACCCGTTTTTGCCTGCACTATCCCGACAAATAACACCATTAAAATAATCGTTTTTAAAATTTTCATTATGCTCCCCCTGCATTTTGTTTCACAATATAATATTATAAATGAGACTCTTATATAAAAGTATAAATAAAAAAAACTAAAAAAACTTACACAAACATTTATTTTTATGGAAAAATTCAACAATTATGAATATATATAATTACACTGAACCGAGTCGCACTTTTTTAAATAGTATCGTCACTTCCACAAATAGCGTCAAATATTCTGCCGTTAATACTACCTCCACTCTTAAAAAAACTTCACAAAACTGCCACCTAATCACCTACTTTACCCTACCCAATGGTACCAAAAGCCATCCTTCACAAGTGCTAAGTTTTGTTGCTAACACTATTTAATTTTTATTTTTATTTTTAATCACGGAGTTTATTATGAACACATTTAATCGTTTTATCATCACCGCTTTACTAGTTTTCTTTGCTTCTCAAGCCTTTGCCGTCAAACCAGCAGTTATAAAAGTTGAAAGAACAGGGGTAACCACACTTACTATTACACATAGCCAGCCTATTAAGAGGCTAAGAGAATATTCCTCTTACTCAATAAGCATAGTGGCTAATGGAAAGGTCTATGCGGGCAAGGCACGAACACGTTTTCCTACGACTCTAATTAAATCAGTGACTGCCGTCAATCCAAATGCCGATGGTTATGCTTCTATTTGGAACATGGCTGTAAGAGAATTAGCTCATCTGGATACTGACGGTGTGCTTTATTTCACGAATACTGATGAAATGTGGCTTGGTCAGGGTAACTTTGTTAATAGTAGTACCGTAACTTTAAACAGATTTCATAGAGTTCACGATTTCTCTCTTTGCTACCAAGATTGTATTTTAAACATAACCTCTACCGATACACTCAGCGTTAACGAAGGTACCAGTGCTAATCACACCCTCGTCTCCAGTGAAGATAATACTACTTTCAGTCTAACTGAAAATACCGGCAACTTATTTAGCCTTACTGGTGCTACCCTAACATTCAACGGCACCACCGCTGACTTTGAAAGCAACACAAAATCCTACACCGTTAAAGTCAAAGCCACTACAGGCTATAAAAAAACCGAGCAAATCATCACTGTTAACCTTAACGACCTCAACGATGAAACCCCTGCTGCTATCACCTTCACAGGCAATCTCAATATTGTTGGAAACACCGCCGCTAACACCAATTTAGGCACACTCTCTGCCACTGATGCCGATGCGGGAGATACCCTTACTTATACTTTAACAAACAACAATGCGGCTTACTTTGCTATTAGCGGCAACACGCTAAAACTTGCTAAAACTGTAGATTATCAAACCACCAAAAACCTTAATATCACGGTTAGAGTAACTGATACCAATTCGCATACCCTTGATAAAAACTTTACTTTTACCATTACCAACCCTAATATCAATTCCCCTACCGATATTACCCTATCAATGGGAGGATCCACGGACAACCACACTATTGCTGAAAATACCGCCGCTAACACCAATTTAGGCACACTCTCTACCACCGATGCTGATACGGGAGATACCTTTACCTACACCTTGGTAAACAACAGTGAGGCTTACTTTTCTATTAACGGAAATACGCTAAAACTCGCTAAAACTGTAGATTATGAAACCACCAAAAACCTTAGTATTACGGTTAAAGTAACTGATGCCAATTCGCATACCTTTGATAAAGCCTTCACTTTTAACATTACCGATGTTAATGACGAAACTCCCTCTGATATTACCTCAACAGGCAACCTCAACATTGCTGAAAACACCACTGTTAACACTAATTTAGTCACACTCTCTGCCACTGATGCTGATGTGGGAGATACCTTTACCTATACTTTGGTAAACAACAGTGCGGCTTACTTTGCTATTGACGGCAACACGCTAAAACTTG
>NZ_CAHJWD020000343.1 GCF_903642095.1 Bathymodiolus brooksi thiotrophic gill symbiont
GAAGTATGGAGAAGTTATATCAGGATCAGTGCGTAGAAGGTACATTAAAGGTACAAATATAGAGAACGGTTCAAGGTATCTCCAAATCATAAACTGTGCCCCAACTTTACCCAATAGAACTGACTTTGGCCGATTTGAAGTTAGGTTATTCGCAGACAATAACCGAACTCAATGCTTACACTGTAAACAAACCAACCACCCATCCTACGCATGTAGACAGAAACCAACATGGCAAAAGCGATGCTATAATTGTAACGATCTGGGTCACTTAGCAAGAGACTGTATGAGTGCACCAACTTGTTCATTTTGTAAACAGGAAGGGCATATAAGGCGAGATTGTGAGCTCTATGATACTGATCAAGCACGTCGAGATTTTGGGAGCTATGCCCCTGAAATTATTGAGGGTAGGAAAACTACTGAACAAGACGCACAACAAACATCACAAACAAATAATGTAGACAATAAACTTGGTGATAACAAAGACACAAGTACAATCAGTGCTGTTAATATACTGTTAGGTGCATCAAATGGTGTACGACTTGGCGCATTTGATGACAACTTTATAAACGCATCTATATCGGGCGCAACTCTAAACAACATTGATCAATGCATTGACAGGGCAATTTCAAAATTAGAAAATACAAACAGCATGGTTAATAAAGTTGTTATGTGTTTGGGAACAAATGATGTGAGCAAATGTAAAGATGATAGTGATCAAGTGAATGTACTATTGACACAAGCTATTGCTAAGGTCAAAAGTCACTTTCCCGACTCCTTGATTGGTATTTGTGGTATATTTCCACGAAAAGGGACCGGCAATAACACAAATATATTAAATGCGACTACTACCAGTGTGAATAATTTTATCCGTAAACTGTGTATGAAAGATCCAACAGTTGAATACATTGACACAATCAGTGACTTCTTCAATCAGCGTGCGATTGTTAAGTCAATGTTTGATAAAAATGATCACAGTGGCGTACACATCGGTCCTGATGGTTCAAAAAAAATACAAGAAAAAATCCGTGAATTTCTCAAGGCACCAAATGACGTATTTGATTTGACAAATACTGATCGTAAAAGAAACTTAAGTGACATTACAACGACACCCTCATCCGTTGATAGAAAAACAAAACATTCGAAATTAGGATCCGCAACTGAATATTGAAATAGTAACTTTATTTGATATTTACATTATATTTTGTTTTATCTTATTTAAAGAAAATACACAATCAAGAATTAAAAATAAACAGACGGTAATTACTAGTTGAATGTGTTATTATTTGCTATTATTTTGATTGTACATAATAATGTCCACTTCTTTACAATTTGTAGCCTTTAAACAGGCGTGTTTTTCTTTAAACTGTAATATATGTTATATGTATGTGTATTTGCAAGATTTGTATTTCTTATTGAATTATTATTTGAAATGTGTATATATAAATGAATCCAGTGACGATATTTATAATTGTTTTTGGAAATATTGTCTCAATTTTAAAATGAAAATGTATTATCTTAAAGGTCAATGTGAATTTTTTTCACAGCTGATGAAAAGGTTAAAATGTGTTTATTGTCAAGTTAAAATAAATCCGTCACAAGTGAGTAAATACCCAGACAATAGTTTAGATAATGTCATTGAAACTTGTCACAATTAATGTTAATGGACTACGAGATAATAGAAAACGTGAGTTGGTGTTTAATTGGCTCGTATCAAAGAAATATGATTGTATTTGTTTACAGGAGACGCACTGTACGGGAGTTGATATTAACCGGTGGGAAAGTGAATGGAAAACACAAGGGGGCGGTGCTAGTGCATGGTTATGTGGATCTAGCGAATCAAAGGGCGTGGCTATCCTTTTAAGTAAACATTTTGCTTTTGATATTAATTTTAATTTTTCTGACAAGACTGGTAGACTATTAACATGTGAGATAAACACAGAAAATGCAGTGTTTCATATTTTTAATATATATGCTCCAAATCTATGCAGTGATAGAAAACAATTTTTCGATTCTTTTCAAAACATTTCTTACAACCATGAAGATGATAGTATCTATCATTACAATATTGTTTTGGGAGATTTTAATTGTATTCTCGATAAAAAGATTGATAGATATCCCAATAGACGGACGGACGACATAGGCAAAATAGAACTACAAAATCTTATTACTAGGTATGATTTATATGATGCATGGAGAAAGCTTAACCCAAATAAAAAACGATATTCTTTTCAAAGAGGGAATTCAAAATCACGTATTGATTTTATTTTATGTTCAAATGGTTTATGTAGTAAAGTGTTTGATACCAATATAAAACACTTTCCATTCAGCGATCACGACTTAGTATCCACTAAATTAAAATTAGATGACATTGAGAGGGGCCCGGGAATTTGGGCAATGAATTTTAACACTATAACTAGTGAACTATTTACAAAAGCATTTAATACTTGGTGGGGTATATGGAAGAACGAGATAGAAAGATTCCGAAATATTCAAGAATGGTGGGATGTTACAAAGACTAAAATTAAATATTTGACAATGCAAATAAGTAAGCAATTAAAAAAAGGTCAAAATAAAAAAGACATAGAAAAATTTGAGAAACAGTTAGAAGATCTTAAATCTAGTACAGATGACGGCGATATCATCAAAGGTAAGATACTAGAATTAGAAAATTTAATTAAGAAATATTATACACAAAAAGCGGAAGCCGCAAAAATTCGTTCAAGAATAAAATGGGCGGAAGAAGGGGAAAGGTCAACTCGATATTTCTTTGAACTTGAAAAAAAACAGGGAGAAAATAAAATGTGGAATCGAATTAAAAACACAGAAGGTAAGTATAAATATGATATAGATTCAATAATTGACGAACAGATAAAATTTTACTCCAAGCTATTTACAACTGAGGGATGGGATGAAAACAGTGCTAATAAATTAACGCAACATATTGAAAGTAAGTTAAATGGGGATGAAAAAGAAACTCTCGAATTGGATGTAAGTATAGAAGAAATTAAAAATGTTTTAAAAATTTTGAAACCAAATAAATCACCCGGAGAGGATGGAATAATTTCTGAGTTTTATATAACTCATTGGGAACAAATCAAAGACGAATTCTTTCTGCTTGTAAA
>NZ_CAHJWD020000344.1 GCF_903642095.1 Bathymodiolus brooksi thiotrophic gill symbiont
TATCAGCGATTAAGCTTAATTTGAGTTGAAATATCACCTGCATTTCTAAATTTAAAGACAATATCAACTTTGTTTAAAGGTTTTTTAAACCCCATAAACATAATATGATAAGACATTGGTTTCAGGGTTAGCACCTCTCCAGATTTCAGTATTTTATTTGGCATATGCATCATTTGTGCAAAGTTATCTATAATTTTTGTCTGCCGTAATTCTACTCGCTTTGCAATTGAGCTTGATCAAATATGCCATCTAGCTATAAGAAAAACTTTTGTATTGATAATAATTTTTATCAAATTTAGGGGATTTATTTATCAAATCAATGTCTGTACCCTTTAATTCTCTCAACTGCAATAAAATTATTGATTTGATTTAAATCAAGTGTCAATATTTTTGGTATTTTTGATGAACAGCCTGAGTGCGATGAAACTTAATACCAATGCCATTAAGAACCATTGTAACGCATAACCTTGGTGTTTATCAATACTGCCGTAAAATGGCTTCCATTTGCGATAAAAGCCATTATTCGCTTGCACATCAAGTTGTGCCAGCATTGGGATGATTTGATAACCTGAATATTGAGAGAATTGTTCTAGATCTAGCGATTGCACCAACATTGGAAATGTGGATACTGATTTTTGTGTTTTAAGCTTAAGGCGCATTTTAGGCTTGATTAACTCTACTTGAATAGTGGCACGATTTTCATTCACAGTAATATCGGCAACCTTTCCACGCTGACCATACCAAGGCACAAAACCACGATTAACTAAGATTGCAGTTTTATTTTCAAGCACAAAAGGGGTTAAAACATAATATCCTGCATTGCTATTAACGATTTGATTGTCATAGATAAATTGCTTGTCATTGTCATAATAACCTTGAAGCAAAACTTGATAATGCTCTTTATTAGCAAGCTCGCTCACTGGCACAAATTCAGCAGGATTTGACTGTGCGGCGACAATCTCAGCTTCTATTGCACGCTTTTCATCAGCACGGTCTAATTGCCAAAAACCAAGAGACAACAAACCCCATATCGTTATTGCAATCAATATAGCAGGTAAGATAAACGAGCGTTTCATTATTTTTGCATCATTGATGGCGCATCAAGTATCACAGTATTTGGCTGAATCCAGCCCATATAACCAGCGAATATCACAAATAAAAACAAGGCAATTGATAGGGGGA
>NZ_CAHJWD020000345.1 GCF_903642095.1 Bathymodiolus brooksi thiotrophic gill symbiont
ACCCCATTAATTTTATTTTGTTTTTTAATTATGGAGAATTGAATACAGTATTTTGAACTAAACATTTAATTTCCGACTACTTTAATCATTTTAAATGGATTTCTTATAATGAATAATTTTAATTTTGATTAAAACCATGTTTGTTTTTAATAATGAATTATCTGAGGGTTAAGGGCTGTTTGAAATTAATGCATACCGTTTCGTATCAATAATTTTTAGCGCTACGTTTTTTTAGTATATTTAGCTAGGAATGCACATAGGCTATTCATATTATCGAGAAAACCTGAACACATTGTAATTATTAAAAGTGAATAAACGTTAGAGAAAGTTGAAATGACAATAAAGAATGAGAAACTGGGAGCATTGGTTACTCAAGACACAATACCTGTCTCAATCTACACTAGTGTAAATAAATGTATTTTATCATAGAAAACTCTATCTGTTTTAACATATATGATGTTCAAACAAGAAAAAACAATAATGTCAAAGATATTTAACGCACATATTTTGATTATTCATTCTATTAATACTCTTAACATAATGATATATTCAGAGTTTAATAATTATTTACACTAATACGTTTGTCTTTTAAGTCATTGCACATTTGTCCGGTAATGAATCTGTATTACGACATTTATTGTTTTATTAATCCTGCAATTGCGTGGAATTTAGCACTTATTAAGTACAATTAGGTGTTAATTAGTAATGGTCCTAATAAAACATTTCTATTATCTGATTTATGTAGCTCGACTGTAATACAGCCATCAACAGTATAAACGCGGATCTCATTGAGGACACAATTGATCCTCATTAGAACGACGCTTTTTCTGCTCTTTTGAGGCTATTGTTAGATGTTTTAGACATTACAGGATAGCACAATTTACCTAGGTTTTCGATAGACATAAGCTAATGCTCACTCGCTAGGAAAGCAAGACTTCGTTCTCT
>NZ_CAHJWD020000346.1 GCF_903642095.1 Bathymodiolus brooksi thiotrophic gill symbiont
TACTGGAACTGCATTTTTAAGACATGATTGGAAAATACGCCAACTCTCACAACAACTTAATACACAAAAAAACAAAATTGCTGTTGCTACTGGGGTTTTAGAATCCTCGCTTAATCTAATAAGAATTGATGACATTGAAAAGGAGGGGTTTAGAATTTTAAAAGAAAGCTTTGTTGATATGCGTCAAGCTTTATTATTTGATAAAGAAAAAAACAATAGTAACAACATTAAAGATGAGGGTGGATTGACAATCGCTATTAAAGAATTACAACAACACCTTAAATTGTTAAAAAAATGAAGAAAATACTCGCCACTCTACTGATAAGCACAAGTTTGCCTACAGTTGCCTTATCACCTAACGAAATGTTGGTAATGGTGGGTGCGGTGAAGTATTACAACGAGAATTGTGCAGGATTGAATCTAGCGGGGTATCAAAGAATGAACAAGGGGTTAAAGCGTTTCAAAATGTACAGAACGCCTGTGCCTGTATTGGAGCGGCATTCTTTGGCTGTGTCTGGTTATAAAATTGCGGAAAAGTTTGGCTGTGAAGGCACTAAGCGTGAGGCTCGAAAAGCAGGATTTGGGCAATATATCAATTAGAAGGTTGTGCCGTATTCGCCCTTCTCTTCTGCGTCTTTTTCCCCTAATTCCAATACCACAAATGCTACGGCGTTAAATTTTTCATCGGATAGACTAAGGTGGGCTTGTTTGATGTTTTTGCCCACCAAATATAGGCGCAATTTTTCGCTAGGAATGAAGTAAGGCTTGCCGTTTTCGTTGTTACGCACGGTTAAATCTTGAAAACTGACAATTTTACCAATCCCTGTGCCTAGAGCTTTAGCAAAGGCTTCTTTGGCGGCGAAACGCTTGGCACAGTAGGCGGCACTATCACCTTTGTTGGCAAATAATGCTTGCTCGTGTTCGGATAGCACACGCTTAACAAAGCCATCTCTGTTTTTATTTAAGATATGCTCAACTCGTTCAATGTTAATAATATCGGTGCCGATGCCGTAAATCATTCTCTGACACCGAGCATTAAACGCTTCATCTCATGAGTGGCGGCTTCAAGTCCAACAAACACGGCTCTGGCAATAATTGAATGGCCGATATTAAGTTCTACAATTTCAGGTAGTTTGGCAATGGCTACGGTATTTTCTAAGGTTAAGCCATGCCCTGCATTAACTTGCAAACCGATTGAATGTGCATAAGTTGCCATGGTTTTTATTTTTTCTAATTCTAACTGTTGCGCCTCATTCGTTGCATTTGCATAATGCCCTGTGTGTAGTTCAATCACGGAGGCACCACATTGCTTAGCGGCATCAATTTGGGATTTTTGAGCATCAATAAACAAGGAGACTGTGATATTTTCTGCATTTAATTGAGCACAAACATCATACATTCTAGACATTTGACCAACCACATTAAGCCCACCCTCGGTGGTGAGTTCCTCGCGTTTTTCTGGCACTAGGCAACAATCTTGCGGTTTAATTTTACTGGCAATGGCAATCATTTCATCGGTAATCGCCATTTCTAAATTCATTTTTGTGGTGAGTTGTTCACGAAAAATCTCCACATCACTATCTTGAATATGACGCCTGTCTTCGCGAAGATGCAAAGTAATACTGTCTGCACCTGATTGCTCACATAATAATGCCCCTGCAATTGGTGATGGGTAATGGGTACCCCTCGCTTGCCTAATGGTGGCTATATGGTCAATGTTCACACCTAAATAAATACTCAATTCTTACTCCAAAATAATAAACGACTTTGCAAAGGCTTGTTGCCCAATAATGGGTGCAATCTCGCCCTATTCAAATCCCTGCACACCTTAAGTTGTTCAACATTTGGCGTATTTAACACATCTTCAGCCAACATCAACTGAATTGTATTGCCCGATATTTTACCTATAGAACGCTTAGTAAAACCAACTTGCGATTGATATTCATATTTGCATTCAATTCTGGTATCAATCTCATCGCCATTTACATCGTGTTCAAAATCAAGCCCATAGCCCAACTCAGACAATAGGCTATTTTCAAATAAACGCAACGCCCAATAACTTGCTTGCTTGCCTAATTTTGGCAACTGATTAATAAACTGCTTGTAAATCTCAAATAATTCAAAATGTGGGTCTTGATCTTGCAACAATCGGGCAATCAATTCATTTGCATACATGCCCAATATCAACGCTTCGCCTTGTAAACTCCTCGGCTGATCATCCACTTCCACATCATTCAATGACTTTAAATCGCTTTTACCTGAAAAGGAAATTTTGATATGTTGGAACATTTGTATCGGTGCCTTTGACTTGCGTGACCCTCGCCCAACTAAGCGAATTTTCCCGTGTTCTTGGGTAAAAAAATCCAGCAATAAAGAAGTGTCCTTAAATGCCCTTCGATGAATTAAAAAGGCGGGAGTTAAATCAATCTTAGCCATTACTAACCACCAAACATTGCATTTATATCAATTTTAATTGTGTGCCTACGAGGCTCCACCTGCTTCCATTTATTGTCTATTTTTTTAGCAATAACAAAACTAAATACTGGATTTTTAATATTACCCATTCTTAAATCTTGCAAAATTAACTGATTATTATCCACCTCAAGATTGTAAAAATTACTTGAAAATTTGGCATACTTGTTGACACTTTTGAGGTTAATTTCCCTCAATGATTGCTGATTTTTGACTGAAATAGCAGTTTTTTGATCGCCGAAAATATCCACAAAATACTCAGAAATATTGCCCTCCTCTACTTTCACAACACGCCAAAGATAACTGTTAAATGGCGTTGGTGTGGCAAAAGCGTGCCCTGTTGGCACAATAATTTGCTGAACAATAACGCCAAACAATAAATAAATATGACTAAACACCAGTGCCATTGTGTTAAACGATTTTCCTTTAATTAACCATGGTTTTTTACGAACCATAAGGTAAATAAAGCTCACCAAAAGGGGCAAAGTATAAATTGGGTCCACAATAAATATCGACCCAATCATTATTTTTTCATCACTAAAAGGCAGAAATAACGAGGTGCCATAAATGGTAAAACTGTCTAATATCGCATGTGTGGTTAATGCCAAAAATGTGATTAGCCACCAACGAAAATAATCAATATAATTAAAAAACTTAAATAAAATAAGTGCCAATAATGGCGATACCAATGTTAAAAAAAACAGAGAGTGAGAGGCTCCCCTGTGATTAATAGTGCTATCCAAATCATTTGAATCATTAATCATAGTTAACAATATATCTAAATCTGGCAAACTTGCTAACAAGCCTGAAATGATGGCTATTTTAGGTGTCTTTTTGGGTGAAACAGCAATACCAACAGCTGCACCAAGGCTAAATTGAGTAATTGAATCCAATTAGTCATACCCCAATGAGGCTAATGCACGCTTATCATCAGACCAGCCTGTGGAGACCTTAACCCAGAGTTTAAGAAACACTTTGCGTTCTAAAAAACCCTCGATACTTTTCCGTGCTTCAGTGCCAATAAGTTTAAGCATATCACCCTTATTACCAATAACAATGTATTTTTGCGATGCCTTTTCTACCAAAATTCTGGCTGAAATTCTTTGCATAGTGCCGTCTAATTCATAGTGTTCAATTTCAACGGTTAAATCATAAGGCAATTCGTCTTCCAAATGACGCATTAATTTTTCTCGAATAAATTCAGCGACGATAAATTTTTCACTTCTATCAGTAACATAATCGGGGTCAAAAATATTGTCTTGCTCTGGCAGATATTTTAAAATTAATGTTCGTAATGCTTGAGTATCAGGCTTTTTAAAGGCTGAAAGTGGAAAGAAATCATTGGGTTGATATTTTTTCCCAATTTTTTCTAAAAAAGGTAAGACGGCTTGCTTAGATCTGAGTTTATCAATTTTATTCACACACAATATCACCGGTACTTCAGCCCTAGATACATGCTCCAAAACACGCGCATCTTCTTTGGTCCATTTGTCTACTTCAATCAGCCACAAAATAATATCAACATCGTTAATACTAGCACTTGCTGTTCTATTCATATAAGCATTAATGGCTTTCGCATTGCCAATGTGCATACCCGGTGTATCCACAAATACCATTTGATAATTATCGCTAGTGTCAATCGCATGAATACGATGGCGTGTGGTTTGTGGTCGGTGCGAAGTGATAGATAACTTTTGACCAATTAACTCATTTGTTAGGGTTGATTTACCCACATTGGGGCGGCCAACAACGGCGATAAATCCTGCTTTATGATTCATTTTTTTAATTTATCCAATAAAATTTCAGCACACATTTGCTCTGCTCTTTTGATACTTTTAGCCTCTTGATCCACTTGTATTGCCTGGTCTTTCAGCAGGCATCCAATTGTAAATAGTGCATTGTGATTCTTACCTGTGGTTTTAATAAGTTCATATTGTGGCAAAGTATGCCCGAACTTTTGCAAACGCTCCTGTAGTTGGGTTTTAAAATCTTTGAGTGTGTCACTTGGATCAATGTCATCTATATATTTTTTAAATAAATCTAAAATTACTATACTGACAACATCAAAACCTGCCTCTAAGAAAATAGCACCCAAAATAGCCTCCACTGCATCAGCTTGAATAGATTTGCGATTATGTCCACCACTTTTTAATTCACCTGAGCCCAAAATCAACAAACTTGATAACTCAATATCTAACGCAATCAGCCCCAAAGTTTGACCTTTGACCACATGGGATTTAAAGCGAGATAACCTACCTTCCGCAATATGTGGAAATCGCTTATACAGTTCGTGTGCAACCACCAAACCTAAGATGCTATCACCCAAGAATTCTAAGCGTTCATTGTTATTCTTGCCAACACTACGATGTGTCAACGCCTGCTTTAGTAAGTTAATATCTTTAAATTGATAATTAATTTTTTTTTGTAATTTGTCCATCGTTTATAATATGCGTATTTTAAAAAAAGCAAATTCCTATGTTTTGGCAAGAAGATACTAAACAAGAACATTTTACGCTTCCTGAGACGATTCAAGACGCTGTGTTTGTCATTCGTGCTAAAGTTTTGCCAATTGACCACGCTTATTTATTATCTCAAGCACTGCTAAAACACCTGCCTTGGTTGGCAGAGGTAAATGCAGGCATTTTTGATATTAGCGTGGCAGATGGCAATGGCTGGGAGCAAGATGAATCTGGATTTTATTACCCTTCTAAACGCTCAAAACTCAATATTCGTGTACCTCAAGAAAAATTGAAGTCCGTGCAAACATTGGCAGGTAAAACGCTTGATTTAGGCGAATACAGTATTGATATTATTAAGGCGTTAGAGCCAAAATTGATGAGCGATATGCTCATTGTGTTTGCCAAACATATTGCTTGCGATAAAGATGCCAGTGAAGAGACATTTTTACAAACATCTTTTGAGCAACTACAAGCGTTAGGTATTCAGCCTAAAAAAATGATGGCAGGACTCAAAAGAAGTATCAGCACGCCAAATGGCACAATTCACACACGCTCCTTAATGGTTGCAGACTTACGAAAAGTTGAATCTGTTACCTTGCAAGAACAAGGCATTGGCGAGCATCGCCTACTAGGTTGTGGCTTATTTTTACCTCAAAAAGGCATAGAAAGTGTTGATGCAGTTTAAACTTTTTTAACAAACTTAGATTTAAGCTTCATACCGCCAAAACCTGGAATTTTACAATCGATATCATGATCGCCATCGCATAAACGAATATTTTTAACTTTGGTGCCAACTTTAACGGCTGACGAAGTGCCTTTTATTTTTAAATCTTTAATCACCGTTACTGTGTCGCCATCTTTTAGCACATTGCCATTAGCATCCTTAATAACAACCTCATGTTCTTTTAAATCTTCTGCTGAAAACTCGTAAGCACACTCTGGGCACACCAAAAGATTACCATCTTGATAGACATAATCGGAACTACATTTTGGGCAACTAGGTAAAGTCATACAGTAAAAGGATATGTAACTACCGAGTGGTGCTTATAATTTATCAAATCAAAATCTTCCATGGTTACCCAAGTTTCTAAATCTTCCAGCGTTTTAATTGCTGGATTAATTTTAAGAGAAGGCAATGGTAATGGCTCACGATTCACTTGCTCGTTTTTAAAAATCTCCACTTGGTCTTCATACAAATGCACATTTGATAGGTGATGACGCATTTTTTTGGCTTTTTTTCCAGTAATTTGTGCAGTAATTAGCAATAAAAATGCAACTTGAAAATGATTAAATGGCTGACCTAATGCATAATCACTACTGCGTTGATAACTTTCAAGATATAAATCATCACCAAGAAGATTAAAATGATGGGTATGCATACAAGCTGGCAAACAAGCACGATGAATGAGGTTAGGATGATTAAAGGTCATAATCTCACGCCTATCATCAATGCCACGGGATAAATCAGTAACAATTTTTTGGTATTGGTCAAATGGTTCGTCGTCTTTAATACCAGGAAAAGCCCGCCCAATGACACCATAGCATAAGCCCATATCGTCTGTGCCTTCTCTATGTGGATTATCAAGCCAAGCTTGGTTTTTATTGGCATTTGCATTCCAAGTATTACACCCCAACTCTCTAAACTGTGCCGCACTTTGGTAGCCACGGATATAACCTAGCATTTCAGCAATCGCTGCCTTCCATGCCAGTTTCTTAGTTGTTACAACTGGCACGGTGCCCTCTGATAAATCGTGCTCAAACGAAACGCCGATAATGCTTAAAGTTTTTTTTTCAGTGCGTGCATTAGATAACCACACACCCTCTTCTAAAATTCGTTTACCAATGTCTATGTAATCCTTCACACCCGCTTTACTTTTAAAAGAAGATAAACACCTAGCACAATCATTGGCAAACTCAACAATTGCCCCATCGTTAACCAACCAAATGCCAAATACCCCAATTGCACATCAGGTACTCGAACAAATTCAACAATAAATCTAAATGAACCATATAGAATTAAAAACAAAGCAGAGATTGTCATTGGTGCTCGTGACTTTCTACTAAACAGCCACAATACTATAAACAACACCAAACCTTCTAAAAACGCCTCGTATAATTGCGATGGATAACGCGTGACATCTTGATCCTTAATGAACATACCTAATGGACTGGTGGTTATCTTACCCCAAAGTTCGTTATTAATAAAATTACCAAGTCGCCCAAATCCTAAGCCTAATGGCACTAATGGTGCAATAAAATCCATTGTGGTAAAAAAAGTTTTATTGTATTTACGATTAAACAAAACCATTGCCAATAGCACACCGAGAAAACCACCATGGAATGACATACCGCCATTTTGCACGGCAAAAACAGTCAGTGGATTTGAAAGGAAAATGTCAAAATTATAAAACAACATATAGCCGAAGCGACCACCAGCAACTACGCCCATAGCCCCATAGAAAATCATATCTTCTACTTGATGCTTGTTCCAATCGTCAAGTTGTTTAGCACGATAATTTGCTAAGAAATAAGCACTTAAAAATGCCAATAGATACATGATGCCGTACCAGTAGATTTTAACAAAACCTAAGTCTAGTGCGATTGGATTAATATCAGGATAAATCATAAGCCCTCACTAAATTTTAAAAATTTTCTTTAATATGGTGCGCTCGAGGTGATTTGAACACCCAACATTTGGCTTCGGAGGCCAATACTCTATCCAGTTGAGCTACGAGCGCATAAACTTCAAGTGGAATTAATTATATTCTGAGCAAAAAACTGCTTGTATATTAACAACCAATTTCAAAATTTTTGCATCTTTTACTCTGCATAAAATTCGGTTACCTTCACGCCGTGACTCAATAATATTTTTAGTTCTAAGAATATCAATATGCTGTGAAATATTAGATTGAGAAGACCCAACATATTTTACAATTTCAAGCACAGGCAATTCATCGCCTTTTAATGCACATAAAATCTTTAATCGTAGCGGGTGTGCCATTGCCTTTAAGGCGTTCGTCGCCTTTTCAATATCTTCTTTTTTTTCTAATAACTCCATGCTGTCCATTGTTAATATAAATTAGTTGATATAAAATTAAATTCTGCTTAGCATGCCATACACACCATATCTTCTTACTTTAATTCGCACCATTCTCTGGTAAAAATTAATCAAACTATCGTAACCAAGTGCCACATCAAAAACCTGCCATGTGCCTGATTTTCCCTTATGAAATGATAAATCCACATTAAAGCCAAATTGAGAATAACCTCTTGCATTTAACTTGACAATAACGATTTTTCCCCCTCTTAATGGTCTTGCAGAAATAAAATTAAGCGAACTTGATCGACCTTGTGCTAATTTTGTTAATAAAGTGTTAATAATAATTTTCTTTAATGTATTTGAAAAATATACGGACTCTTCTTTACTTAAAGAAATATAGCTTGCTGATAGGACTTCGCTGGCAATATAATCAAAATCAAACAATGGGGCAATCTCTTGATCCACAAGAAAACTCATCATTTGCGGTGAATAAGTAGATACGGTGGTTAATTGATTAAGTTTAATAATAGTTGACTGTATGACTTTAACAGGGCTGTCTGTTGTTATTATTCTTTCCGATGCCTCTTCTATTGGTGCTTCTTCATATGTAAAAGCAGTTGATGACACCAGTAAACTAAGTGCTAACAACGGTATGTGTAATCTTTTCATTTTTTCTCCACTATTTATAAAATAAAAACAAGTAAAATATAATTCTTGAAACGCTATTATATCTATTTTTTAAACCTATATAAGGAAATAATTATATTATGAATTTATTAAAAATTTTATTTATCTCTACTGTTCTTGCACTGATTCTACCTGTTTCAGCAAAAGATAGCGTAGAAAAAAAAATATCAAACACTGAAGAAAGAGAAAAGTTGGAAGCATTTTTTAAAGATCTTGAGGTGTTTACAGCTACCTATAGTAGTATAAAAAAATTATATGTAGATGATGTTGATAATAAAAAATTATTTACCAATGCCATTAAAGGTATGGTGAGTGGATTAGATCCACACTCAGCTTATCTAGAACCTAAAGAGCAAAAGAATTTACTAGAAAATACCACCGGCAAGTTTGGCGGACTGGGTATTGTTATCAGTAAAAAAGATGAAGCTATTCAAGTAATTTCTCCCATTGATGACACCCCTGCTTATAAAGCGGGAATTCAAGCAGGTGATATGATTGTTAAAATCGGCAAAGAGCCTGTGAGTGATATGTCATTAGAAGATGGTGTGAATCTTATGCGTGGTAAACCGGGCACAGATATAGAAATAACCATTATGCGTAAAAATACCAAACCATTCACAGTTAAAATTACCCGTGAAATTATTACCATTGTTACCGTAAAGGGTTATTTGCTAGAGGATGGCATTGGCTATGTGCGAGTATCTAGTTTTCAAAAACCAACCACCGATTTACTTCAAAAAGCAATTGAGCAACTAATGATAGAAAATGATGGAGATTTAAATTCACTCATCCTTGATTTAAGAAACAATCCGGGCGGTATTTTAGATGCCGCTATTGATATCTCTGATTTATTCCTTGATAACGCTGGCACTATTGTTTATACCAAAAGTAGAGTTAAAGGGGGTAACACTCAATTTAATGCCACTTCAGGTGATATTTTATTAGGTGCACCAATGGTGGTTTTAATTAATGAAGGTTCTGCCTCGGCTTCAGAAATTGTTGCTGGTGCATTACAAGACCACAAGCGTGCTATTATTATGGGAGATACCTCGTTTGGCAAAGGTTCGGTGCAAACCATTTTAAACCTCAAAGATGGCTACGGACTCAAGATAACGACCGCTAGATATTACACGCCAAATGACCGCTCTATTCAGGCCAAGGGCATTGAACCCGATATTAAACTTAAAAACATCGACCTTGAAAATAAAAAAGAAGAGGAATTTATTAGCACTAAAGAAAGTGATTTAAAGGGTCATTTAGAAGTTGAAAATCCGCCTAAATTATCGCCAAAAGAAATTTTAGATACGCAAGAAAAGAGCAAGAAAATAGCAAATAAAAAGGCACTTGAGAGACTTGAAAAAGACTATTTCGTGCTTGAAGCTCGCCATTTATTAAAGGCACTTGCGGTATTGAAAAAATAAAGTGGCAATTATCCTTTCAGTGGCAAATCAAAAAGGTGGCGTGGGTAAAACCACCACTGCCGTCAATTTAAGTGCCGCCTTAAAAACCATTAAAAAACGCGTTTTGTTAGTTGATATTGACCCACAAGGTAATGCGACTATGGGTTGCGGCATTGATAAATATCGTCTAAAAAATTCCGTTTGTGAATTGCTCTTAGGTGAATGCAGCATTGAAGATGCTATCACGCATTCAGATAAAACTAAAATTGATGTCATTCCTGCAAATACCGACTTAATTACCGCTGAAATTGCCTTAATAAAAAATAAACACTCAGAATACATATTAAAGGAGGCACTTGCTCAAGTAGATGATCAATACGACTATGTTATTATTGACTGTCCGCCCTCACTCAATATGCTAACAATTAACGCATTTACTGCATCAAAAGGCATTATTATCCCGATGCAATGCGAATATTATGCTCTGGAGGGGTTAAGTGCCTTAATACAAACCATTGAAAAAATTCAACTTACCACCAATCCCAACTTGAAAATCACAGGACTGGTTAGAACAATGTATGACACTCGTAACAACTTATCTAATGAAGTGTCAGTGCAATTACAACAATATTTTGCACAAAAGGTATTTAAAACCATTATCCCTAGAAATGTAAAATTAGCAGAAGCACCCAGTTTTGGTCAAGCGGCAATTAACTATGCCAGATCATCCAAAGGTGCAATTTCCTATGTTTCACTCGCAAGTGAAGTGATTAGAAAAACAAAAATACTCTTGAATTAATATGGCAAATTCTTCAAAATTAGGTCGTGGATTGGATGTGTTGTTAGGAAAAACAATTGACAACAACCAATCTGACAACAATTTAAAAATCTTAAGCATTAATGACTTGCAACGAGGAAAATTTCAACCCAGAGAAGACATTAATCCCGATACGCTAAAAGAACTTGCCAATTCAATTTCGGCACAAGGCATTATTCAACCCTTGGTTGTTCGCAAAGTTACTTACGACAAATACGAAGTTATTGCCGGTGAAAGGCGATGGCGTGCCGCCAAGATTGCTGGGCTAAAAGAAGTGCCTGTTATTGTGCGTGAAATTAACGACCAAATTGCACTGGCAATAGGGTTAATTGAAAATATTCAGCGTGAATCTTTAACCCCGCTTGAAGAGGCCAAAGCACTACGAAAATTGATTGAAGATTTTAAAATGACACATGAAGAAATCTCACATGTGGTGGGTCGCTCTCGCTCCAGCGTTAGCAATTTAATTCGATTATTACAATTGAATAATGCTGTTAAAAAATTCCTTAATAATGGCAAGATAGAAATGGGTCATGGGCGTGCCTTATTACCACTGCCGAATGAACAACAGCTTGAAGTTGCCAATCAAATTATTCAAAAATCTTTATCTGTGCGTCAAACTGAAGAATTGGTCAAAAGAGTCTTAAACCCAAAACCAAGCAAATCCACCACCATTGCCCCCCACATTCAAACACTTGCCGAAAACCTAAGTAAAAAACTAAACTCAAAAACTGAAATTAAAACCAATGGTAATAAGGGGAAAATTATTATTCATTATCAATCTGAAAATGAACTTAACGCCCTACTAAAACACATTAATCAATAACCCCGTTACGGGAAAATGAAAAAGTTTTAAGCGCCTGTAAAGGACTGCTAGAAAATATTCCACCAATATCTCCATGTGCCCAAATATAAAAAGCCCTGCCAATAATATACTCTTCAGGCACAAAGCCCCAAAATCGACTATCGCTACTGTGCTCCCTATTATCGCCCATTACAAAATAATGCCCCTTAGGAACCATTAACCTGATATTTCTAGAATGCTTCTTGGGAGAAAGCAAAATATCGTGTGGATTGCTATCCAACATCTCACGATAATGCTTATATCCCGTCATTTCAATACCTTGTTCGTAGCCTTTGTAAGTACCAATTTTTTGATAAGAAGTCACCTTATCGTTCACGGTAAGTTTGTCATCAATATATTCAATCTTATCGCCCGGTATGCCGATTACACGCTTAATAAAATCTGCCCCTTTGTAAGCTTTCTGTTTCTCATAGTTTGGATATCTAAACACCACCACATCCCCTCGTTTTGGGTCGCCAAAATCTACTAATTCAGTATTTAAAATAGGTAAATGTATGCCATAAGACAACTTGTCAACCAACAAAAAGTCATAAGTTAAAAAAGTTGGCATCATTGAATTGGATGGAATTCTAAAGGGTTCTGCTATAAACCCTCTAAGTAAAAACACCAATAACAATACGGGATAAAACTCTGCTGAAAGTTGCACCGCTTTAGAGCGATGTAAATATTGTTCTGATTTGTCAAGCCTTAAAAAGCAAACAAAATACAACCACTTGAATAACAAAGATTTTTTCGTTGATGGTGTGTTTACTGCCGCTCCACCCATAAAAAAATGATCTGTTGAGACAATAACAAATGTCGAAATTAGGAACACTGCTAAATAAGAAGAAACATCCCAAGCAAAAAATGATGAAGCATTTTCAAGAATCATAATAAATATAGAAAAATGTAAAGGCGTTTATTATATAATAATTCTTTTTATTATTTTTTTATTTTGGAGAACAAAAATGGCATTAGCAGATTTAGAAAGAGATGGACATGGGTATTTAGTAAATCTTGACACATGGGATAGAGACATTGCTACAGAACTTGCAGAAGAAGAGGGGGTGAATTTAACAGACGAAAGTTTTAAACTTATCGACTTTTTGCGTGAAGAGTATATTAACAACAATGCCAACCAGCCTAACGAACGCAATATGGTTAAAGGGCTAAAAGATAACTGGGAAGGAAAACTTACCACTAAAGAACTTTACACCCTGTTTCCAAAAGGCCCTGCTAAACAAGCAGGAAAAATCGCTGGATTGCCTGAAACGAAACGCAAAGGTGGTTACTAAGATTTAAGAATTCAACAAAAAAGGCGCTCATTGAGCGCCTTTTTTTTGTTACTAATCATTTATATCCACACAAAGACCTTACTTTAAATTTCCACAATACTCATACCTGCAGAATTTGCCAATGCAACAAAATTAGGGAATGAGGTTTTAACATTGTCCACGCCATTAATTTCTATAGCGTGTTCACATCTAAGAGATGCAATGGCGAATGACATAGAAATGCGGTGATCATGATGTGATTCAATCGTGCCACTTGGTTTTGAAAAAATACCCCCTTGAATTTTAATACCATCTTCAAGCACGGTGTTTTTAACACCTAAAATGGTTAAGCCATCTGCCATCACTTGAATACGGTCGGATTCTTTAACTCGCAATTCCTTTGCATCGGTTAAAACAGTCTCCCCTGTGGCACAACTTGCTGCAATAAATATGGCAGGAAACTCATCAATAGCCAGTGGAATCAAGTTTTTTGGAATATTAATTCCTTTTAAATTTGATGATTGAATACGAATGTCAGCCAACAACTCGCCACCAATTTCTCGCTCATTGAATAAGGTTAAATTACCGCCCATTAACTGCAAAATGTCAATCACACCTGTGCGTGTTGGGTTGATATTCACACCCATCAAGGTAATATCAGCCTGTGGAGCAATACAAGCAGCTACCATAAAAAATGCAGCTGACGATATGTCGCTTGGCACTTGAATTTTTGTAGCAGTTAGCACACCGCCACCTGCTAAACATATTTGCTTAGCATTCGTATTCACTGGATAACCAAAGCCATTTAACATCCGTTCAGTGTGGTCTCGTGTGGTTTCTGGCTCATTCACACAAGTCTCACCTTCAGCATACAGACCTGCTAATAAAACACAGGATTTTACTTGTGCTGATGCTACGGGCAAATCATAATGAATACCTTTTAATGATTGGGCACCTTTAATTTTTAAAGGTGGCTTGCCGTTATTACTTTCAATCACAGCACCCATTTCAGTAAGCGGGTCAATTACCCTGCCCATTGGGCGTTTAGACAACGACACATCGCCAACCAATTCAGTATCAAAAGCTTGTGCCGCTAAAATACCCGACATTAAACGCATAGAAGTGCCAGAATTACCCAAGTCAAGCGGAACATTAGCTTGCTTTAGTCCATACAAACCAACACCATAAATAGTAACTTTATCATCCTGTCGTTCAATCTTAACGCCCATTGCTTGAAAGGCTTTGAGTGTGGCTAAAGCGTCTTCTCCTTGTAAAAATCCACTCACTTCGGTAACGCCGTTTGCTAGCGAACCTAGCATAATACAACGGTGAGAAATGGATTTATCCCCCGGCACTTTGAGTGTGCCTGATAGAGTATTAGCAGGTTGGGTGATGAATTTACTCATTTGTCTTTTAACCAATTATCTCGAGCCGTTTTAGCATCAATAAATAACCGCTCTATTTCTTGTGTTTTCCCTTTTTCAATAAAGTCCACAATTTTATCTAAACTGCCCTGAAACCCCTTAATATGTTTTACAATATCATCAGAATTATTAAAGCAAATATCACGCCACATAGACGCATCCGAAGAGGCAATGCGTGAAAAGTCTTTAAATCCACCAGCAGCATAATCCAATACACTTTTGCCATTTCCAGTCAAATAATCCATTAGTGAAAATGCCAGCATGTGTGGTAAGTGCGAGGTCATTGCCAACAAATCATCGTGGGTTTTGCTATCCATAACTTCAACCTTAGCGCCTAATGTTTCCCATAATTCTCTAACTTGCGTAACTGAATGTGCATTGGTATTTTTTGTTGGCGTGAGAATCACCAGTTTGTTGTTAAACAATACGCCATCTGCTGCATCCACGCCACTTTTCTCCTTACCTGCAATTGGATGTGCTGGCACAAAATTCTCAGGCATTGCACCAAAAACTTCTTTGGCAGTCGCAATTACACTGCCTTTGGTGCTGCCAACATCAGAGACAATTGTTTGCTCGCCAATATGGGGCTTTATCATCTCAAGAATATTTTTAAAACTGTTTACAGGGGTGGCAATCAGCACCAATTCTACACCAGACAATGCCTCAACAATATCCAAACTGTAGGCATCAATCACCCCCAGTTTTTGTGCTTGTTGTAAATGCACCTCACTCCTACCAAAACCGACAATCTCAATTTTTTTTGTGCTTTTTAAGCCTAACGCAAACGAGCCACCAATCAATCCAACGCCAATAATGCAAATTTTATTCATAGCAGTAATTTTAGTGTATCTAAAAATATTTTATTCTCATTTTTTGTGCCAACAGAGACCCTTAAGTAACCTTCCATTTCCACTGGTCGAACGATAAAACCATTCTCTAATAATTGCTGATAAACCACGCCAACATCACCCACCTTAACAGCAATAAAGTTTGCAAATGAAGGAATATAAGACAAACCCAATTCATCAAACCCAGCAGCAAGTTGTAATAAACCTTGTTTGTTTTCAGCCACTGAGTGCGTTAAAAATTCACTATCTGCTAATGCAGCCATTGCCGCATTTTGTGCAATATGATTAACATTAAAAGGCTGACGAATGCGGTTTAAATAGTCTGCCATTTCAATACTAGAAAGTGCATACCCCACACGCAAGCCTGCCAAGCCATACGCCTTAGAAAAAGTGCGTGTTATCACCAAATTATCAAATTCTTTAAGCCACTGGATGGCGGTATCATCTACATCTAAATATTCAACATAGGCTTGGTCAAGCACGACGATAACAACACTTGGCACTTTTGATAAAAAATCATAAACCGCACCATTTTCTAGTAATGTTCCAGTTGGATTGTTTGGATTGGCAATAAAAATTAATTTGGTGTTTTCAGTAACAACTGCCAACATCGCATCCAAATCATGGCCAAAATCATTTGCAGGTGTAACCACTGCGGTTGCTCCCAGTGCTTGCGTAATCAGTGGATAAACCACAAATGCATATTGTGAAAAAATCACTTCATCGTTCACGCCACACACCGCAACCCTAGCCATCAATTCTAAAATATCATTTGAGCCATTGCCCAGCGTAATTTGTTCTGCCGATACCGATAAATGCTGTGCAACCGCTTGTTTAAGTTCAAAGCCATTGCCATCAGGATAACGCCCCACTTCTTTAGCGGCCTTTACAACGGCTTGCTGCACTTTTTCACTAACAGGCAAAGGGTTTTCGTTGCTAGCAAGTTTAACGATGTTGTCTAAACCTAACTCTCGTTGTAATTCACTAATTGGCTTGCCACCTTGATAGGGCTTAAGTTGTTTAATCGCAGAACAAATATTCATATTTTTTGCTGTTGTAAAAGTGGATAAAATTTAACGATATTAAAAAAATCTTTGCCATTTTGTGCAAGCAAATACCATTGATAAATGTCAGATATTTTTTGACTAACGCCTTGCGATACTTTGGTGTAAATAAAACACATTAAACTCAATTCCTATAAAGCCGTAACAGGATAAGAGCCTAAAATATTTATCTTAATTGCTTTTTTGGCAATTTGTGCCAATGCTTTTTTCACAGATTCTTCTTGCTGGTGCCCTTCCACATCAATCAAAAACATATACTCCCATTTGGCATTGGGTATGGGGTGGTGTGCAAGTTGTAGAATATTAATGTTTTGGCTTTTGAAGGGGGATAATAAATCAAGTAACGCACCTGCCTCGTGTTTGGCGACTATTAATATAGAAGTTTTATCCTTGCCTGATGCTGGCACTTCTTCTTTACCAAGCACCAAAAAGCGTGTGGTGTTACCTATTTTGTCTTCAATATTTTTAGCAACTCGATCTAAATCGTATAAACCGAGTGCCGCTTCTGAGGCAATTGCCGCAGCGTTTGACTCGTTTTTGACAAAATTTGCTGCGAAAGCGTTAGATGCCACCGCTTGTAATTCAGCATTTGGATAGTTATCATTTAGCCAACGCCGACATTGGTCAAGCGCTTGTTGGTGTGCATAAATTACTTTGATTTCCTGAGACTGGTCTGTCATCATTAATTGATGATGAACTGAAATTTCCACTTCGCCACAAACTTTTAAATTTTGAGAGTAAAGCATTTCAACTGTCGCCCCAATCACGCCATTAGAAGAATTCTCAATCGGCACAACACCATAATTTGCATTGCCTTTTTCCACTTCATGAAATATCTCATCAATACTACCGCAGTCCAAAGTGGATACCGCATGCCCGAAATGCTTCAAAGCTGCCTCTTGCGTATAAGTGCCTTTAGGACCAAGATAAGCGACTTTAATTTTTTGCTCTAACGCAAGGCAAGCGGACATAATTTCACGAAATATGTGTGCCATATCTGTGCTTTTAAGCAGGTTGTCATTCCGTTCAATAATCGCACGAAGGACTTGTGCTTCTCGTTCTGGACGATAAAACCCCCCTTTGTCATTTGCCGTATTTTTAACTTCTGCAACAGCTGAAGCGAGTTCAGCTCGTTTGCCAATCAGCGACTGAATTTGCCTATCCAGTGCATCAATTTCAACCCTTAGTTCGTTTAATGTTTTGCTCATCGTTTTTTTTATAAAGCCCTTACACTTAAGATGCCTTTAACTTGTTCTAAATTGTCAACCACTATATCAGAAATACCACTCTCCATATCAACTAAAGTATAGGCAACTTCCTCTCTTGATTTATTTAACATATCAACAATATTAATCTTTGCATCTGCCAATATAGTGGAAATCTGCCCCACCATATTTGGAATATTTTGATGCGTAATTGCCAGTCGAAACTCACCTACCCTTGGCATTTTTGCCTCAGGGAAATTAACTGAATTTAAAATATTGCCATTTTCAAGATAATCTTTCACTTGATTTACCACCATAATTGCACAGTTATCTTCCGCCTCAGCCGTTGAAGCACCTAGATGTGGCAAAGCAATAACACGGTCGTGATTTTTCTTATCATCAATCGGGAAATCTGTCACATAATATTTAACTTTGCCAGATTCAAGTGCAACGATCAACGCCTCTTCATCAACAATCCCATCACGGGCAAAATTCAAAATCGTTGCACCTACTGGCAACAAGGCAATACGCTCTTCGTTCAACAAATTTTTAGTACCTGCTACTAATGGCACATGAAAAGACACAAAATCACTTTGTAAAAACAGTTCGTCCACGCTTAACGCCTGTTCTACATCGGCTGAAAGTTTCCAAGCACTTTTAATCGTGATATTCGGATCAAAGCCAATAACTTTCATTCCTAAAGCATTTGCCGCATTGGCGATTTGCACCCCAATTGCACCCAAACCTACAATACCAAGCGTTTTTCCAGGTAATTCTGAGCCTGCATAATTCTTTTTACCGTCTTCTATCGCCGTTTTTAAATTGTCTAGGGGTAAGCCATTAACATAATCCCACGCTTGGCAAATGTTACGACTGGCAAGTAACATTGATGAGATAACCAACTCTTTAACCGCATTAGCATTTGCCCCCGGTGCATTAAACACCACCACACCTTTTTCACTCATTTTATCAAGCGGAATATTATTCACACCAGCACCAGCACGACCCACTGCCTTGAGATTACTGCCAATCTCTAATGCGTGCATCTTGGCACTACGCACCAAAATTGCATCAGGGTTCGCCATCTCAGAGGAAACTTCGTAATGCTCTCTTGGTAATTTATCTAAGCCAACGGGAGAGATGTTATTCAGAGTTTGTATTTTATTCATTAGCCATTTTCCTTTTCAAAATCTTGCATAAAACCTACCAATTGATTAACACCTTCTTGTGGCATTGCATTGTAAATACTGGCACGCATACCCCCTACAGAACGATGTCCTTTTAAGGTGATTAGCCCGTTATCCGCTGCTTTTTCTAAAAACAAACCGTTTAAATTTTCATCAGCTAATAAGAAAGGCACATTCATCCAAGAACGATATTTTTCTGCCACAGGATTTGAATAAAAATCAGATGTATCAATCGCCTTATAAAGAGTTTTTGCTTTATTTTCATTCATTTTAGCCATTGCACCCAAACCACCTTGTGCTTTTAACCATTCAAACACACGGGATGCTACATACCAAGAATAAGTTGAGGGTGTGTTATACATAGAATCATTATTTGCTTGTGTTGTGTAGTCAAATAAAATTGGCTGATTTTTTATCACACTACCCATTAAATCTTCACGCACAATCACAATAGTCAAACCAGCAATGCCGATGTTTTTTTGTGCACCTGCATAAATAACACCGTATTTTGACACATCAATCTCACGCGATAAAATGGTAGATGACATATCTGCCACTAATGGCATATCCACTTCTGGCACATAATCAAATTCCAAGCCTGCAATAGTTTCATTCGGCGTGTAATGTAGATAAGCCCCATTTTCATCAATACGCCATTTTGAAAAATCATCGATATTAGTGTATTTATTATCTGAGCTGTCAGTGCAAATATTTACCTTACAATACCGCTCACCTTCGGCAACCGCCTTTTTAGACCAGTGTCCTGTATGAGCATAATTAGCCGTTGTTTTGTCACGCAACAGGTTAATTGGCACCATAGAAAACTGTGCTGATGCACCCCCCTGCAAAAATAACACTTTGTAATTATCAGGAATGTTCATTAACGCCCTTAAATCCGCCTCTGATTTTTGTGCTAATGCCATAAAATCCGCACCTCGATGTGAAATTTCCATTACTGATGCTTTAGCATTACCGTATTCTAACAATTCATCCTGCATTTTTTTTATCACCTGTGTTGGTAACATTGCAGGGCCTGCGCTAAAATTATAAATCTGACTCATTTAAACTCACTCCTTAGATTAGAGTCCTTTAAGGTCTCTATTAGAGACCTTTGCATAAATATGAATAATCATCAAAAATCCACTTTTTACCAACTTGGTAATTTTTTTAAACCCAGCCTTAGCCTTGCTAGGACAGAGTTTAAAAAAAATACCAATTCGACAAAAATTGAATTCTGCTAATCATCCATATTTATACAAAGGTCTCTATTGATTAAAAAAATAAAAACATAATTTTATCAGAACTCAGCTATTTTAATATCTATAATACGGTTCAGTTTAATTATGGAAGTGGGTGAAAATCCCACACTGTCCTCGCAACGGTATTTGCAATTGCATCAGTCCGACACATAATCTAACTTTTTTAACTTTACGAAGGATAATAAATCATGAAAAGAACACTTGCGTCTATCGCATTAATTACCGCCCTAAATGTCAATGCATCTTTAGGGCCTATTCCCATTTATTTGAACACCGAATACCGCACCAATAGCCCTGTTATTAGTGCAATATCCTCAACCCTTAGTTTTAGTGCGGACGATATTAAAGCAAGTGGTGCAAATACTTTTTTGGATTTTTTAGCCACTGTGCCGAGCACTGGCTTAGTTAACGCCCAAGGTAATATTCCTGCACTTTTTATGCGTGGCAATGAATCTGATCACACTTTAGTTTTGATAGATGGTGTAAGTATCAACGATATTTCATCGGTAAGTGGTGCAGTTGGATATGGGTTAAAAAATATTCCATTGAATGACATTGAAAAAATTGAAATCATCAAAGGGTCAGGCTCTGTTGTATATGGTGCATCCGCTATTGCAGGTGTAATTTCCATTACCACTAAAAAAGGTGAAAGTGATGAAAATGCCACAATAAACGCCAAATTTGGTACACACAATTCTAAGGCTTACGCATTATCAGCAAGTGGTGGTAATAAAAATGGCTTTATTAGATTCACCCACAATAAATACACAACTGATGGCATTAATGCACACATTAGCGACACAACAGACGAAAAAGACAGTATCAGTCATTATGCAACACAAATTAAATTTGGCAATACACATTTTAATACCAGTTATTTAGAAGGTGAAAACAAAACTGAATACGATAAATGTGGCTTTCCTGTAAGTAACAAATGCTTGGCAGATAGAAAACTCAAAAAGATAGCAATTAATGTAAACAAACAATTTAATGACAGTTGGAAAGCGCAGTTATCCCATGCACAAAGCAAAACCAAGGTAAATACTTATGAAAATGATGTTGTTAGTATTTATGCTAGCGATGATTATAAAAGCACAAACACAACCTTGCTTAATGATATTAAAGTTGGCAATGCGTTGCTCAATGTTGGATTGTCAAAAATTGATGATGAAAATATCACAGACAAGCAAAAGTTTTCTAATAAGAATTTATTTGTAACTTGGCAAAAAAATATTAGTAATATAGATGTAAATGCAGGCATTCGCCATATTAACCACAGTGAGTTTGATACTCACACTGTTTACAATACTGGTATTGGCAAAAATTTAAGTAATGGTATTAAAATAACGGCAAATTATAATACGGCTTTTGACGCGCCATCATTATTTGAAGCCTCCGACCCTCAAAATCCCACTAAATTAAAACCAGAAACCTCAAAAAATATCAACATAGGTTTAAATAAACAACATTCATGGGGCAAGATAAATATTGAATTGTATAAAAATACAGTCAATAATATGGTTACCTACAAAACCACAGGTGCACCTTCGTATGTTGACCATTACACCAATGAAGACAAGCTTACGAACCAAGGTATTGAGTTACTATTAAATGCCAACATTGCTAATTACAATGTTAGTTTTAGCCACAACTATAACAAAAGTAGGAAAAATAATAGTGCCACGCAAAGCCTAAGAAGAGCAAAAAATACAAGCAACCTAGTCATTAGTAAACAATATGGAAAATTCAATTCAAGAGTGCAAATTATCAAAAAATCTTCTAGTTTGGATGTAGGTAATGTTGAATTAGACGGCTATACTTTGGTCAATTTATCAAGTAGGTATGGCATTAACAAACAAACAAAGGTATTGCTTAATATTAATAATGCCTTTGACAAAGACTATGTAGTTACTAAAGGCTACAATCAGATAGGTAGAACGGTTGAATTAGGTGTGGAGTATAAATTTTAAACACATAGCACATAGCGCAATTACCTTGATACTTGAAATAGAACTATAGGCAATAAACTTTATCAAGTTAAGTGATTAAAAAGAATTATTTTGAGTTTATTCAGATTAAGATAAAAAAATTAATAATCTAACTGTTATTAATTAGATTATTAAGGTTTTTTTGAGATTGATTGATTATAATAGCACAATGAAAAAACAAATTAACATTCCTTTTGCTGTGCTCATCATGGTGCTACTAATGATTGCCACTCGTGGACACGACAATTGGCTTTCGTCATTCGTGCATTTACCTGATTTCACCATACCTGCATTGTTTATTGCAGGTATTTATTTTCGTCATTTTTGGGTTGCATTTACACTCATTTTTAGTGCTATTGCCATAGACAATTATGCCATTATGTATCAAGGCATTAGTGCAAACTGCATCACTCCAGCTTACAGTGTGTTACCACTAACTTACTATGGTATTTTTTGGGTAGGCAAACACATTAGCACTTTAATAATAGGTGATAATATCATTAAAAATGTGTTCGTTATTACTACTGCTGTTAGTATGCAATGGCTCGTGGCAACTGGTGCTTATTACTTCTTTACGGAAACTTACGCCAAAACAGGATGGAGCGACTTCCCAACATATGTAGCACACTGGTCAATCGCTGAAATTTCAGTTACTCTATATTGGATGACCGTTGTTATGATTATTTTCACTCTCACACCTCGCACTACCCCTAACCCAAGTGTCGCAAAGTTATAAAAACAGAATGGAGCGCAAAAAAGCGCACATTGATGCTTGCATTGAGCAAGCAAATATAGACAAAGGCATTATCGTCTTACTCACAGGCAATGGTAAAGGCAAATCTTCTTCCGCTTTAGGTATGATTTGCCGTGCACTTGGCTACGGCATGCAAATTGCTGTGGTTAAATTTTTAAAAGGTGTGCAAGACACAGGTGAGGATGCTTTTCTTGCTCAACAACCTAATGTGAAAACCACTTCTATGAAAACTGGCTTCACTTGGGACACACAAGATAAAGCATACGACACCAAAATGGCACTTGAAACTTGGCAACAAGCCGAGCAATACCTTGGCGATGAATCAATCAATTTAGTCATTCTTGACGAGCTCACCTATATGATTAATTACCAATACCTAAATGAACAAATTGTCTTAAACGCACTCAACAACCGCCCAGCCAACCAACACATCGTTATCACTGGCAGAGCCGCAAGTAAAGCATTAATTGATTGTGCTGATACCG
>NZ_CAHJWD020000347.1 GCF_903642095.1 Bathymodiolus brooksi thiotrophic gill symbiont
CCAACAATCAAATCATCTAGGCCATCGCCGTTGACATCACCTGCACTAGAGACTGAGGAGCCACTGTTATTAGTCGGAAACTCACCGATAATAACAAAACCCCCTGTGCCACTGGCAATAGCAGATAGATTGATTGCTGTGTTGTCGGCTTTACCGAAGACAACATAAGATTTACCTGCGTCTATTCTACCGCTTAGGTTAGCATTACGAGCACCAATAATCAAATCATCCAAGCCATCACCGTTGACATCGCCTGCAGTGGAAACTGAATAGCCACTGTTATCAATAAAATTCTCGCCGTTAATGATAAAGCCCCCTGTACCACTGGCAATAGCAGATAGATTGATTGCTGTATTGTCGGCTTTACCGAAAATGACATAAGATTTTCCTACGCCATATGTACCGTTTAGATTGGCTTGAAAAGCACCAACAATCAAATCATCCAAGCCATCTCCGTTTACATCGCCTGCAGTGGAAGCTGAATAGCCACTCCATTCCATTTCATTCTCACCGTTAATAACAAAGCCCCCTGTGCCAATAGCAGATAGATTGATTGCTGTATTGTCGGCTTTACCGAAAATGACATAAGATTTGCCTGCGTTTGATTTACCGCTTGGGTCAGCTTTATGAGCACCAACAATCAAATCATCCAAGCCATCGCCGTTGACATCGCCTGCGTTGGAAACTGAGGATCCACTAAAATCATCTGCATTCTCGCCATTAATGACAAAGCCCCCTGTGCCACTGGTAATAGCAGATAGGTTAATTGCTGTGTTGTCAGCTTTACCGAAGACAACATAAGATTTACCTGCGTTTGATTTACTGCTTGGGCTAGCTTGAAAAGCACCAACAATCAAATCATCCAAGCCATCGCCGTTGACATCGCCTGCGGTGGAGACTGAGTGGCCACTTTTATCACCTGCATTCTCACCGTTGATAACAAAGCCTCGTGCCAAGTTTTCTTTCACCAATATAGCAATAAGTTGCTCCGCCTTATTGCCTGCAATATCAGTAGCAACAACGATAACTGTGTCGTTATCATGCACTGTTGTTTGTATTGCTTTGTAAGTTAGCCTTCCAGTGTCAGCAGTAATCGAAAATTTGTCGGTATTTGCCCCTTTTATGTTGTAAGCAATGCCTTCATCTACGGTGCCACCATTAAGGTTAGTTACTTGAGAGTCGTAAACAATAATTGAAATGGGGGCATTAACATAAGCATCAATTGTAGTGGGTTGCTGGTCAAATATTGGGTCTATGGTATCCACGACAATACGCGAAGTATTTTTACTTATATTTGAGATATTACCAACTTCATCGATTTGTCTAACCTGAATGGCATTAGCCTCATAAGTGGCGTCAGTGAGCGTAAAACTATTACCTGTGCCGTTAGTGAAGCCAGTATCACCACTAGTAGAATACTGCCAAGTTATCCCTTCTTCTAAATTATTAACCGTAATCACATTATTACCGGTAATGCCATCGCTATCTAATAGACCTGTATCTACAAAGTCAAATGTTGGTTGAACTGGTTTGGTTATGTCAACCGCTGCTGTTATCGAATTTACACTTGTAACACCGCCACCATTAGCAGAAAGGTTAACGGTAACAGTGTAATCACCTTGGGTAAGTTGTGAAGTCCAAGTGTCGTTATTGTTTAAAGCCCAAGTGTTGTTAGCATTAATAGTTGGAAGACTAGAATCAATTGTATGCACAAGGGTATCTCCTCGCTTAAAGACAATGCTACTAATGCTTATTGAAGTTACTACACCAATGATTTCAACTGTGCCACTTAAAGCAGTTGTTGCTATTTCACTGGCATTGATTTTATTATCACCACCAATACCATTCCAAACAACTGAAGTGGACAAACTAACCACTTTTACCGATACAGTAATAAGTTTCTCTGCCTCATTACCTGCAACATCAGTAGCAACAATGATAACTGTGTCGTTATCATGTGCCAATGTTTGTATTGCTTTGTAAGTTAGCACTCCAGTGTTAGTAGTAATCGAAAATTTGCTGGCATTTGTTCCTTTTATGCGATAAGTAATACCTTCATCTGCAGTGCCACCATTAAGGTTGACTACTTGAGCGTCATAAATAATAGTTTCGATGGGAGAGTTGGCATAAGCATCAATTGTAGTGGGTTGCTGGTCAAACATTGGGTTTGTGTTATCTACGATAATACGCGAAGTATTTTTACCTATATCCGAGACATTACCAGCTTTATCGATTTGCCTAATCTGAATGGTATTAGCCTCATAAGTGGTATTATTAGTTAGCATAAAATTACTACCTGTGCCGTCAACAAAGCCATTATCACCACTAATAGAATACTGCCAAGTTGCACCCATTTCTAAATTATTAATAGTAATCAAGCCATTATTGGTAATGCCATCGTTACTTAATAGACCTGTATCTATAGGGGTAAATGTTGGTTCAGCTGGTTTAACCGTGTCAACCGCTGTTGTTATAAAGTTTGAATTTGTAATACTATTGCCATTACTCATACTAGAAAGGTAAACGGTAACAGTGTAATCACCTTGGGTAAGTTGTGAAGTCCAAATGTCGCTATTGGTTAAAGTCCAAGTGTTATCATCAGTATTAACTCTTGGAAGGTTAGGGCCAGAGTCAATTGTATAAACAGTATCATTTTGTTTAAAAACAATACTACTAATACTTATTGAATTCACTATGCCAAAGACTGTAATTTTGCCATTTAAAGTAGCTGTTGCCATTTCATCGGCATTAATTCTATTATTATCACCAATACGATCCCAAGCAATTGAAGTGGATAAACCAATCGCTTTCACCGATACGGTAATAAGTTTCTCTGTCTCATTGCCTGCAACATCAGTGGCAATAATAGCAACTTTGTGAATGCCTACTTGGGTTTGTTTTTCCTTATATTTTAATTCACCAGTAGCATTGTCAATCGTAAATTTTTCTTTTTGAAAGCCGCTTTTTAAAGTGTAAGTAACTTTATTCTCATTTGTTACTGCCGTATATACTATTTCTGATTCAGTCGCATCTTTTTCAATATTAACGATAGTTGGACTGATAAACATAGATTTTGTGGTATCTATGACAATATCCGAAGTTTCATTAATTTTAGTTACACCTAAGGTAACGCCAGCTGCATCAAGTTTCCTAATCTGAATGACATTAGCAGCATAGGTGCCACTACTCAGCATAAAACTATTACCTTTACCATCAATGAAATTAACGCCACTATCAATGGAATACTGCCAAGTTTCCCCTGCTTCTAAATTATTGACAGTAATCGTATTATTGTTGGTAATGCCATCGCTATTTGATGAACCTGTGTCTATGAAGAAGGTGTTTGTATTTTTATCATTATCATCATCACCATCATCATTGCCATTATTACCATCACCATCACCACCATCATTGCCACTACTAGCAACCACAACAGCTGCAACTACAACAGCGGCTACAACCCCTATATTTGAAGTAACAACATCAAGAAAACTTTGCTTATCATTTGTGCTTACTGCACTAGATTCTGTAGAAACAATAGACTGCTCACCATAAAAATACACGATTTGCGTGCCATCTTCTAAAGTAAAGGACGCATCAGCAACAATGTGGTAAAGCCCACCATCTTCGGTGGGTAGAGAAACTAAACAAGATAAATCGGTTGCACAAACA
>NZ_CAHJWD020000348.1 GCF_903642095.1 Bathymodiolus brooksi thiotrophic gill symbiont
TTCTGGTAGTTTAGAAAACACAAAGTCAAATACTGAAAGTAATATAGTTTTAAACTCACAAGGAATTAAAGAGCATGCTTGTGAAATATTAGAGGGCGGAACAGAAGCGTTTAAGAAGCGTGAATGTAAATACGGTATTTAGTAATAAAATAACAAACATCTCAGGCATCGTCAAATCAGCACGCAAAATAATGCGTCAAGACACTGGCACAGGCAGTGATGAATTACGGATATTACAACTGGGCTGGATGTTGTTTTTAAAAATATTCAGTGATAAAGACAAAGAATTGGAACTTATTCAAAATAATTATACTTCACCCATTCCAGCAGAATTACATTGGAGTGAGTGGGCGGAAAATGATGAGGGGATGACGGGTGATGAATTGTTAACCTTTGTTGACCAAACTTTATTCCCAACTCTTGCCAAGATTGATATTTCTACGGGTAATAAACGCGCAGTGCTGGTGCGAGAGGTGTTTGATGATAATTACAATTATATGAAATCGGGTATTCACTTGCGTCAAGTGATTAACAAACTGAATGAAATTGATTTTAATAACAGCAAAGACAAGCATATTTTTGGGCAAATTTACGAAAGTTTTTTGAGCGAATTGCAAAGTGCTGGGACACTTGGTGAGTTTTACACTCCACGAGCCATTACCCAATTATTAGCTGAATTAACTAACCCAAAACTTGGCGAAAAAGTGCTAGACCCTGCTTGTGGCACGGGTGGGTATTTGACTGCTGCCCTAGAACATTTGAAAAACAAAGCCAAAACCGTTGCCGATAATGAAGCACTGCAACACAATGTGATGGGCTGGGAATACAAGCCTTTGCCGTATTTACTTGGTAATACCAACCTTATTTTGCATGATATTAATACCCCTAATATTGCGTTTGGCGATTCATTAGCAAAGCCACTGAGTGAATATACGCAAAATAATCGGGTGGATGTTATTTTGGCTAATCCGCCGTTTGGTGGTGTAGTGTCTAATAATAACGAAAATAACTTTCCAAGAACTTACCGCACTAAAGAATCAGCCGATTTGTTTTTAATTTTGATGATGTATTTGCTGAAAAAAGACGGCAGAGCAGCGATTGTTTTGCCTGATGGTTCGCTTACAGGCGATGGTGTTAAACAACGCATTCGCCAAAAATTGTTAGAAGATTGTAATTTACATACTATTATTCGTTTGCCTAATTCGGTGTTTCAGCCTTATGCATCGGTAGCCACTAATTTGTTATTTTTCACTAAAGGAGAATCAACCCAAAAAATTTGGTATTTTGAACACAAACTCCCCGAGGGCTACAAGGCTTATTCTAAAACTAAGCCAATACAATTATCTGAATTTGATGGGCTAAAAAAATGGTGGCACAACCGCACAGAAAATGAAGTTGCATGGCAAGTGGATATAAAAACCATTCAAAACAACGGCTACAATTTGGACATCAAAAATCCACATCAGCCAGTAGCACAAAAGCAATATTCTAGCAAAGAGTTATTAACAAAAATGAGCCAGTCTTTTAGTAAAAGTGATAAGTTATTAGCCCAACTACAAACCGCATTAAGCAATGACTAAAAAACTAGCAATTTTCATAAAATCAAAGTAGCCTTTGCCCCAAAATCACTGATCAACCCCCATAAAGCCGTTCCCGAATTACATCACTGTGCAGAGTTAGGCACTTCGTATGTGCATCATGGAAAATTACCCCACCCTGAATTAGAACATTTTTAATATCAAATCGAATCAAACAATTGCAGTTCATTCTTGCATTAATGGTGGAAATGGGTTTGTAGCCTTTAAATTAATGGGTATGGATGGATTTTCAACCTTTAAATTAATGGGTATGGATTTTCAACCTTTAAATTAATGGGTATGGATGGATTTCAACCTTTGCATTAACGGGTAGGGATGGGTTTGTAACCCATCCTTGTGAACTTGTT
>NZ_CAHJWD020000349.1 GCF_903642095.1 Bathymodiolus brooksi thiotrophic gill symbiont
ACCTTTAAGAGGGTAGAAACTGAATATTGTTAATTATTCATTCGGTGTAAAGGTTTTTTATAAAGAGCTTTAAATTAGGTTTGTTGTTGCAGTTGATAAAGCTTTGCATAACCACCCTTTTTGTCTATTAGTTCTTGGTGGGTGCCTTGTTCGGTGATTTTGCCGTTGTCGATAAAAATGATGATGTCTGCGTATTTGATGGTGTTGAGGCGATGGGCGACTGAGATGATGGTTCTGTTTTCTCTTATTTTTGGTAGGTGGTTTAAAATGACGCGTTCTGATTCGTAGTCTAGGGCGGAGGTTGCTTCGTCTAGGATGAGGATTTTGGGGTTGTTTATTAGGGCGCGCATAAAGGCGATTCTTTGTCGTTGGCCACCGGATAGGTTGCTGCCTTTTTCGCTGAGCATGGTTTCGTACTCTTGGGGGAGTTCTTTGATGAAGTCGGCGCCGCACATTGTGGCAACGGCTTGTATTTGTTCCATTTTGACATCGGGATTGGCGATTTTAAGGTTGTTGATTAGGGTGTCTTGGAACAATTCGCTGTCTTGTAGGACGACACCCATATTCATTCTCAATTCGGTTGGTGAGAGGGTTCTAATGTCTAAGCCATCTATTAAGATTTCCCCTGTGGTGGGGCGGTAGAACATTTGTAATAATTTGGTTAGTGTGCTTTTTCCAGAGCCAGAGGGGCCTGTTATGCCGAGCATACAGCCGGATTTTAGGGTTAAATTAATGTTTGATAGGACGGGGGGTAATTCTTTTTTGTAAGTGAAGTAGACGCCTTTGAAAATGATATTGCCTGAGAGGTTGTTGAGGAACATATTTTTTGGTAATTCTTCTAGTGGTTCTTTGAGGATAAGGCTGATTTTTTTAATAGAAACTAATGTGTATTGAAAATCTTGCCATATTTGTGCTAGGCGAATAACGGGTTCTGCAACATAATTAGAATACATACGAAAGGCGATAAAGGCACCGATGGTTAAGTTGCCTTCTAATACTTCGGTAATGCCTAGCCATAAAATGACAATAACCATTATTTTATTAATAAATGAAATACCTTGCATGGAGAAAATACTGGTTAACTCTGCTTTGGCGTAAGCGTTTTGATATTTTCCCAATCGTTTTTCCCATTGTTGGATAAATCGGTGTTCTGTTGCCATTGATTTGATGGAATGAATGCCATACAAGGTTTCGGTTAATAAGGCGGTGTTTTCTGCGTTTGCATCAAAACATTTCTCGCTTCGTTTACGCACAACTGGGCCTATTATTAGCCAAAAGAAAAAATAAATTAGCAAGAATATTAAGACGATGACGGTCATAAAAACAGAGTATTGAAACATAACCGAGAAAAACACCACAACAAAAATTAAATCAATCACCAAGGTGAGGGAATTGCCTGTCATAAATTGCCTAATATTTGCCATTTCCCTCATAAAGGCGGTTATTTTGCCAATTTGATTATTTTGAAAAAAAGACAATTGCAATTGCATTAAATGTTCGTAAATACGACTGGTTAATTCTGAATCAATCTTAGAAGTGAGATTGGAAAAGGCAAAGGAACGCATTAGTAAAAACATCGGGTCAACCAAGGCAAAAAATAACATTGCAATCATCACAGTTTGCAGATTAGTCGGGTTAAAACTGGGTAATGCGCTGTCTAAAAAATATTGGAACAACAAGGGAGTGAGGAGCATAATCAGCTGAATCATAATGGAGATAAAAATCACCGATAAAAATTGTTTTTTATGTTTTTTGATTGAGGGTAAAAACCATTGGAAAATAGACTCTTTTTTAATGGCAACATTTTGCACAGTGTTGGCATCGTATTCTTCTAAATTATTGGCAATGGCAATACAGGAGTTTTGCCAAATTTGATGACTATCTTGTGCACTTATCTGCCACCTGTCCATACCATCAAACACAGTGAGATCTTGCCCGTCAAATGCTTCAAGAAGGAGCCAATTATTTTGGCATTCAATGAGCACGGGTAGGTGTAATTTGCCTAATTGATTTAGGTCAATTTGTATATATTCGGCATTAACACCTGCCCATTTAATGGCATATATTAGTTCCGTTTGGCTTAAATTATCCTCTTGACTGTTGACCAATAAATGGCTGATGCTCGTCAGCTCAATATTTTTTTCAAAATGCCTTAGTAATTGAACAATACAGCGTAAAGCACGGTTATTAGCCGTGAGATTAACGCTCTTTAAGTCCTTCATTGACATGCTCCAAAACAGGTGATAATAAATAGTCAATCACACGGCGGCGACCTGTTTCTATTCTGACAACGACTGATAAGCCTGCGTGTAAGTGTGTTATTTTGCCCTTGTGTCGTATTTTGTTGTCCTTGAGACTGATGGTGGCTAAAAAAACATATCCCAACTCTTTGTCTTCAATAGAATCTTGGTAAATATTTTCAACCACTCCATCAATTGCACCGTATTTTATATAATTAAAGGCATCCAATTGCACGCTTGCCACTTGCCCAGTACGCACAAAGCCAACATCCTTATTTAATATTTTCACCTCTGCTTGTAGGGAAAGTTTGCCTATGGGGACAATGGACATTAATTCTTGTGCAGAGGTTACCACTCCGCCAATTGTGTTGATGGTAATTTCTTGCACAAAGCCTTCTATTGGGGCATAAAGACGCATTGTTTGCCGCTGGTTTTGATATTTTTTTATAGCCTCTGAGGATTCAATAATGTCCAATTGATTTTTTTGATATTCTTTGTAGATTTTATTTTTCTTTTGACTGATAGCAAATTTTTTATTACTTTTTTCTAATTGACGATTGTTATTTAATTCGTGCAGTTTAGATTGTTTGCTTAGCAGTTCTTTTTTAGATTGCAGTAATTCCTTTTGTGCTTGCAGAAATTGCAATTCGGAAATATCTTGATTGTCAAAAAAACGACTGAACATATCCACACGCTTGCGTGCATTCTTCAGCATAGATTGCTCTAATTTAATTTCCTTTTTTAAATTGTTACTGGCTTTTCTTAGGTTCTCAATTTTGGCGTTAAATTGTGCAACTTGTTTAAAAAATTCTTCCAAATCTAGAGTAGCTTGCTTATTGCGTAAGGTGCCAATTGGCGTGGTATTTTGAGTATTTTCATCTTGTTCTATTTGCTCAATAATAGGGAAAATGTATTTAAAATTCTGCTGATTTTGTCGATAGAATGATAATTTTGCCTCTAAATTGGCAATATTGGTTTTTGCATCTACATCGCTAAGTTGCACCAACAAATCCCCTTTTTGCACAACTTGCCCTTCTTTGACATAAATTTTTTCAATTTTACCTGCATTCAGCGGTTGAATTTTTTGCGACTTACCAGAGACAATTAACTTGCCTGTGGTGTTTGCATAAATGGCAATGTGGCTGAAATAAGCCCATAGCAACACCGCTATTACAAACAACACCACACCCCAGCCAATGAGGCGAGAGAAATTTGTCGGCGCTTGCTTTTGAATGCGTAAATAGGTGGGGGAAAATTCAAACGCCTTGTTATCGGTTTTTTTGCTGGCAAAGATTGAAGCAAGTTTTTTCTTAAATAAATGATAATTCATGATGGTATGAGAGTTAAATATTTGACCTTATCTTCGCCCGTTAAAATGTCGGTTATTTTACCTTTATTAATGACCACCACTCGATCACAAGAGCGAATAGTGGACAAACGATGAGCGATAATAATCACCGTTTTGCCGCGCGATATTGCGGTCATATTTTGACGAATTAACGCTTGAGATTCTTCGTCTAAGGCAGAAGTTGCTTCATCTAAGATAAGTAATTTTGGTTTGTCAATAATGGCTCTAGCAAATGCAATTCTTTGCCTTTGTCCACCTGATAAGGACTTGCCACCCTCTTGAATCTCAGTATTGTATCCCAATTGCATTTTGCGAATAAATTCATCAGCACCTGAGGTTTTTGCTGCTTTAATCACTTGTTCCATAGGCAATGTTGGGTTTTTATGGGCAATATTCAAGCGCACGCTTTCTTGAAAAAGGTAATTTTCTTGCAAAACAACGCCGATTTGGTCCCTCAATGAATGCACATCTATCTTGTTGATATTAACATTATCAATATAAATATCGCCAGAATCGGGAACATATAGGCCTTGTATCAATTTAGCAATTGTGCTTTTTCCAGAGCCAGACCCGCCAACCAAAGCCACACTTTCGCCAATTTCAATGGTTAAATTAATATTTTCAAGCACCAAATTACCAGTAGGTGTGTATTTAAAAGACACATTTCTAAGTTCAATTTTGCCTTGTAATTTGTGCAGAGTTTGGTGTGTTTTCTTCTCAGCAGGTGTATTTAAAATACTGCTTAATCGTTCAACCGCTATTTTCGTTTGTAAAAACTCTTGCCATAATGAAGTGAGCTGATTAAGGGGCTGCTGAAACATAGACAATAACATATTAAAGGCAATCAATTGTCCAATGGTCATTTTTAACGCAAAGACTTCAGTTGCACCTAGCCATAAAATCAATACCCCCACAACTTTTGAAAAAATGCTCACCATTTGCGAGGCAAAAGTATTTAGTTTTTGTAAATTATAATTCACACTAACCATGCTATTGGTTTGTTTGTTCCAGCGTTTTAACATAACCCGTTCTAATGCCATGCTTTTAATGGTTTCGCTGTTGGAAATGGATTCTGTTAAAAAAGCGGTATTTTTTGCTCCCTTGCTGAATGATAACTCAATATATTTGATTAGTTTTGGCGTAAGTAACCAAGCGCTAATAAAATAAAATGGCACCGTAGCAGCGGCCACTAAGGCTATTTTTGGGGAAATGTAATACATTACAAAAAAAGTGATAAATAAAAACACAAAATCAATGACACTTAACAATGCTTGACCCGTAAAAAATTCACGCACACTGTTAATTTCTTGCGCCCTACTCACCAATAATCCAACAGATTTACTTTCAAAAAAGGCAATAGGCAAATGTATTAAATGCTTAAATAAACGCACTCCCAAGCCAATATCAATGCGATTAGCGGTGTGTAATAATAAATATTCTCGTATGCTCGTTAAGGCGATTTCAAATATATTGGCACTAAGCAGGGCAATCAATAAAATAACCATGGTTGATAAAGCATTATTAACCACCACTTTATCAACGACTACTTGGAAAATCAATGGCAAAATCAGTGCCACAATTTTTAAAACGCAAGAAAAACTAATGATTTCTAATAAGGTATTGCGATAACGCAAAAATTCAGGAACAAACCACCAAAGTCCAAATTTAGCAGTGTCTTTGACAAAAATAACTTTACCACTCCAAACTTTTTGAATATCAGACAATTGAAATTGAGCGGGTTCCTTACCGGGGCGTTGAATTAAAACGCCCTCTTTGGAAAGACTGGCAACCACAGAAGGCTGTCCTTCTTTAGTAAAAAAGACAAAGGGCGCTTTTTTTTGTAGTTTTTTAACAGATAATTTTGCTTTGCTAAACTGAAGCTTTAGTAGATTTTTCTCGGCAAATAAATGCAGTTTTTTTTCATCAGACACCACATTATCTTTATCCGCTTGAATAAGAATATCCCTGCCAAGAACCTCTTCTCTTAATAACAGAAATAGTGTATAAATTGATTGGTAAACTGGTTGCAATACTGAACCCACTTAAAAAAAATTATTTACCCTGAGCCTTCTCAATATCCTTCTCAGTTGGAATAATACCAGCCTCTTGAAAACGCTGAATCATATCTTTCATTTTGTCATCTTGCATCAGTCCTTCGATGACGCTTAACATATACAAAAAACCATTTAATGGCATGGTGATTTGTCCTAGGTCGTCAAATTTTGGTTCGTTATTGTTATCATCGGTTGGTTGTTGCTCAGAAGATTGGGCTACTAGGTTCATTTTGACGATGCCATTGTTGACATTAATGGCACTGATGGTATCTACAAACATATTTTTATTATTCATATTTTTTACTCTTTTTTATTTTATTAAATTAAATTTTTCATAACTTCGGGAATATTATAACCAACCTTGGCTTCGGACCATAATTGATTAACTTCTTTTTTGTAATTAACTGCTCCTTCGGTGTCGGCGAATGAGTCAAAAGATGACATATATTCAA
>NZ_CAHJWD020000350.1 GCF_903642095.1 Bathymodiolus brooksi thiotrophic gill symbiont
GAAATCCTGGATCCGCCCCTGATACTAGATTAAGACATCAGTGTAGTTCACTGGGAGCAGATTTATTTAGAGCAAATATAATTAGTGACCCCAGCTGCGCCTGCGGATGTCCTTTAGAAGATGCTATTCATTATTTATTAGAATGTCCCCTTTATACGAATGCAAGAATGCAATTAATTATGAGTATTACACCGTATACAGTTATCTCAATTGAAAACTTATTATTTGGCTCTGATAATTTAACTGACGAAAACAATTTAATAGTGTTTAGAAATGTCCAAAAATATATACACCATTCTAATAGATTTGAATGATACGAAATTATATCTTGTACTCAGGATGTTATCATTTATTTGCACTCAATCCCCTTATCCCCCCCTTTTCACCCATTACTTCTGTTTATCAAATATATTCATGTATACATTTATTATATTATGTAACTTGCTGTCATTTTCTTATTTATGTATATAACATTATTGTATAGAGCGGATATACTAAGTTGATATAACTTGTTTCCAATTTAATTGTACATTTTTAAGACAATAAAATATGTTTAAACTAAACTGCCACGATTACCTCTTACGCATTAATATAAAGGACATTTCGGCAGAACAATTTATACCAAAAAATAAACATTTTGTTTTTATTTTGTAGGTTGGTGCATATTTTGGCTATGCATTGGCTGTTCAAGATTTAGATGGAAACAAGTAAGTCTATATGTTATTAGTTAGCTTCACACACACTTTATAGCCGCAAACGATAGCTCATTCCAGTCTTTTTTTTCTACGATAAAAAAAACCCCAAAAGGACTGTTAAGAGCTATGGTTCTGGCAGCTAAGCATGCTTAAGTGCATCAAAATGAAGCATCAAGGGTCGTAATGTTTGTTGAGCACTTACAATGACAAGTTCAAATATTGAACAATTCCAAACCTTTTCATCCTGAATAAATTCCTCTGGATTTCTAATGGACAAGAAATTAAATTAAATAAAAAAGTTGAACAACATTGTAAGTCAAAAGCACTTCATGCAATGATAATTGATATTCAGTTTTAAGAAGTTAATGCCATTTAATACAGAAATACTGAAATACAAATTTGCATAGCAACTGCATGTTTCAGAGTTATAATTATAGGACATTTTTCACATTATTGCACCCAACAGTAGTTTTTTTTTATCTTCCAGTTGTGTAAAATCTATAATACAAAAATATTCAAAACAAATAATTTTAGCAGAGTTAGGCAAAAGAAGAAAATACCTGTTTTTCTTCTAACCCTACCGAGTCTAAACCTTTTATTGCCATTTCTAGACAAGCACTGTAAAAGTATGATCCTTGTCATGTATAGCCTAGGTGAAAATTTGAAAAAAAAGTCTTGCCCACATATCTACATACCCTATTTTTTTCCCAAGAATTTTAGTGGAAACAATTATTTTTTCCCTGTCCTTAGTAAGAATTTTGATTAGACTGTCAGTTTATGTTAGTTTAAGAGTTTATTTGCTGTGTATTATTTGTAGGGAGAGGACAGTCCATAAGTTGTAATAACTTTTTGTTCAATCCCATTGCTGTTTTATTTGCAATAAAATAATATTAAACTATTTGCTGTTATATAATATATATAAACATGGGTAGTAATTATTGTAAAATACATAGAGTTAGATACTATGGGTGTTAGTTTTGGCAATGTCGCAAAGAACAGTGGTAATATTTTAATGATTTTGTTAAGTTACAATTTCAAAGCTTTCTTTTTACAAGTTTTTATTATAAAATGATTTGATAAAGTTATACATTCCTGAAAAATTATAGATGTAAGTATTTTGTGATGAATTGTGGTTTCTTTTAATAAAATATATACCGGAAATTATATAACAGTATAATATTTCATGTATATAGAATGTAACCATAAGTTAGTGTGCAATATTCCACGATATTTGAACTAGTGATTTTCTGTCACCAAATTGCATAGAAAAAAGTATCTTGACCTGAAATATACAACAACAAAAAAATAATAATAACCCCCCCACCCAATTTTATTTTTTATTTTTTATTTTTCTGGATATGGGGGGAAAAGCACAGCCCCCACCCCCAAATAAAGTTAAATGGTAGTTCCCTTAAAATAAACTAAGTCTACAAATGAATATTAAATTAAAATAAATGGCAGTACATGTATTGATAACTTTCCTTTGCTACATAGATTTTGCCACCCATTTCTAATTTCACAACATATCAATCAATATACAATATTGGTGCACTGACAGTAAATATAGAATTTATGTGGCGAGGCTTTATCTTTATAAGGCTAATACGAAAGTGTTATTATGACAGTGACATAATAAAACAGCAGTTTATTTCAACCCATTTATTATGACAAAAAAATAACCCAATTGCAGGATAAAAGATTTCATTGTATGGTAATTTTTTTTCCAGCCTAGATGACATCATTGTAGGAGCTCCATTATATTCTAATTACACGTCTAAAGACAGTTACGATACGGGGAGAGTTTATGTATACTACCAAAATAGACAGGTAGGTATTATAGAGTCAAATCCTAATCTATAAAAGTCGACCAGCTAGATGGTTTTACTTCTACATGTTGGAATCGTTGAGTTATTTGGGATATAATTAGCTGAAATCGACCAGTACTATGAACGGACGAAATTTTTACCTCTTAGTAAACGACTTATCCCAAGATAATGCTGTTTTACTGTATTTGTATATTCTATGATTCTTCAAGTCAATTTTTAGCAGCATCGTTGGCATAATAGTTAGCATGCTCGCTTTGAATGCGGTACATTGTAGGTTTGAACCCTAGTTCGGTCAAACCAATGACTGTTTAATTGGTATTGTGTTACTTCTCCACTAAGCATGCAGCACTAAGGAAGAAGATCATAGACTGGTTGATACAAAATCAGGATAATGTGTCAGAGTGGAGAGACATGTCTACCCGTGGACTGTTGTTTCAGTGTGCTAGCACTATAAAAATCAAACTAAGCATGCTATACTAGTACAAAGTAGACATCATCATCATCTCATTGAAATGTAACTTGTTCCCGCCATTATATAGCCAAAGAAAATGCATCACCCACTCACTTACTCAATGCCTCATATGTTTCATTGATCTACAAGGGAAAAAGATATCTTTAAAGTAAATATAAATCAACCTAGAGTACAACAATATATTGTATTTACAAGAAATTATTAATTTTATTTGAATATTCCAAAGTTCAAATTGGACAAAATTCTTGGACAGTAAAATTATACATTGTTATTTCTGTCTGATTTTTTAGAGAGAATTTAATCCTAAGAGACGATATGATATTTTAGAAGGACACGATGCTAAGTCACGTTTCGGTGCTGCCTTAACAGGGTTAGGAGATATCAACTATGATGGCTACAAAGGTTTGTTTTTACATTATAATTTACACAGAACTTGTTATTTATTAATTTTTACAAATGTTTGTTGAAAGAAGGAGTTTTGAAAAAAACTGGGCAATTATAGAGGTAAATGGCATATGTTTGTTGACCCATCACAAATTCATAATCACAGTAATAAATCAACAAAAATCTTGACTTTAATAATCTTTCTTTGTTTTCAAGGGACAGTGACTTGTGACAGGACAGTGGTTTTCTCCCGGTACTTCAGTTTCCTCCACCAATAAAACTGACTGCCACAATATAACTGAAGTATTGTTGAAAGTGATGTTAAACACCCTAACCCTAACCCTTGTTTTCAAGGGGGGGTTTGTACCCTTCCCCCCTCCCCCCAAAAAAAGCAAAAAAAAACCATCTGCATACAGTTGTGATGACTGTGGTTTTAAGTCCTCACATTGCAAGAAAATGATTGCATTTGAAATCCATGAGTGTAAAACAACGGTTGACATGAAAGGATAAATTTGTTTTAGATGAACGTAAGGGAATATTGAAATGGGAATCAAGAAGGGACAATCCTGAGACATAGACAACATTGGGCACAATACACAGAATAAAGACTGACAAAAACAAAACAAAAACACCACACAGAAAACTAAAAAGACGAATAACAAAAAATTGGGGGTGAACCCATGTGCTTGTCATGTAACTCTTTGTCAAGTCCTGTAAAAGTCTTGTAGATAATTGGGGGTGAACCCATGTGTTTGTCATGTAACTCTTTGTCAAATCCTGTAAGAGTCTTGTAGATAATTGGGGGTGAACCCATGTGTTTGTCATGTAACTCTTTGTCAAATCCTGTAAAAGTCTTGTAGATAATTGGGGGTGAACCCATGTGCTTGTCATGTAGCTCTTTGTCAAATCCTGTAAAAGTCTTGTAGATAATTGGGGGTGAACCCATGTGTTTGTCATGTAGCTCTTTGTCAAGTCCTGTAAAAGTCTTGTAGATAATTGGGGGTGAACCCATGTGTTTGTCATGTAGCTCTTTGTCAAATCCTGTAAAAGTCTTGTAGATAATTGGGGGTGAACCCATGTGTTTGTCATGTAGCTCTTTGTCAAATCCTGTAAAAGTCTTGTAGATAATTGGGGGTGAACCCATGTGTTTGTCATGTAGCTCTTTGTCAA
>NZ_CAHJWD020000351.1 GCF_903642095.1 Bathymodiolus brooksi thiotrophic gill symbiont
CCACACACTATAAATATGGGAGGAGCTCTATTGGTATAACTTACATGTATAAGTGTATATATATATATCTTTATTTCTCATAACCAATTTTACAAAGGTACAGAGATAACAACAATATAACACATATTATTACATTTAAAGGAAGATAGAAGGTGGATCAACCTGGAGGACATACCCTCATATTTACAATTCTGATATATTTACACATATTACATAAAACGCTAACTGATTTTGAATTCATCAGATTACAAAACTTAAGTATATTTGGTCTATTTATAAAGTGTGGTTCAAAATACTTCTTACGTTCATTTGACAAAGATGGACATTCAAATAGATAGTGAAATTCATCACCTAAGTTTCTTCCGATGCATAGGTTACAAATCCGATTTTCCCTTTTTATATTACGCCAACGCCCAACTTCTATCGGTAGCCTATGGTTTGAAGTCCTAAATTTAACAAGTAAGAATTTGTCCTTATCATCTAATACATCCAAATAATCTTCAAATTTTAAATCATGCTTAAATAACTTATAATTATCCCCTTTTGATGAATGTTCAATCATTGAAGTCCATGTTTGTTTAAATTGATCCACTAAATTATTTTTAACTACTAATTTCAACCATTTATCAGAAATACAATTCTGCATGTTCCAAATATATGACATACCACAATCATTCAAAATACAACGAATTCTATTTAACCAAGCACATGTAACATTTTTATTTTGAAAATCTTTTATATACAATAGTTTGTATGATAATGATGAAATTTTTGACTGATTTCCTAAAATGAGTTTTGACCAATATGAAATCATACGAACTTTAATGTCAATGTCAATTGGATATCGACCCAATTCCCCATAGACCATAAAATTTGGTGTGGATGTTTTTACATGCAAAAGAAGCTTACAAAATTTTAGATGAACTCTCTCAATAATATCGTTTTTCCCAAAGCCCCAAGTTTCACAACCATATAATAGTATAGGTTTTACTGTTTTATCGAAAATATCCAGTTGACATTGTATTGACAAATTATGAAGTCTACCTTTCTTCAATACTTCATACATAGCTTTCGTACCTTTATTTACAAGATCTTTTTTTGCTGCGTTGAATGATCCAGACTTTGAAAATGTTATACCAAGATAAGAAAAATTTGGAACAATTTCCAAGTCTCTATTGTTATAAGTAAATTTTAAATTTGCAGGTAATCTACCATTACTAAACACAAGAACTTTCGACTTTTCAGCATTTACTTTGAGTTTCCATTTTTTGCAAAAATCATTAAAAACATTTAGCTGGTTTTGCATATCTTCTTTTGATTCCGACATAATAACAGTATCGTCGGCATATAAAAGTACAAAAAGTTTTAAATATACATCTAGTTCAATTTCAAAATCCTCAGTAATAGATGTTAGACCGTTGACATTTCGATCGTTTAAAAACTGTTCCAGATCATTTAAATACATCGAGAAAAGGAAAGGGGAAAGATTTTCCCCTTGTCGCACACCATTATTACAATCGAAAAAATCTGACACTGCGTTATTATATACAATTCTAGATTTTATATTCTGATACATATTATAAATAACTTTATACATCTTCCCATTTATATTATTTAAAAGTAATTTACACCATAAACCATCCCTCCATACCTTATCAAAGGCTTTTTCAAAGTCCACAAATGTAACAAATAACTTTTTCTTTTTTAATTTTAACAATTCAAAGAAGGCATATAGAACAAAAATATTATCAATTGTCGAATAACCCTTCCTGAAACCACTCTGGTTTTCATTCAAGATAGAAAATTTTTCAGAAAAAGCATTTAATCTTGTCAGCAATACTGCTGTAAATAATTTGCCAAAACAGCTCAAAATCGTGATCGGACGAAAATTTTTCGGGTCTAAATGATTTCCTTTGTTCTTGTAAATGGGCTTAACATTACCAGTTAACCAGCTCTCAGGGATAATACCTGAGTCAAATATACAATTGAACAACTTTAAATAAACGGGTAAAAAGACATCAATTGATGATTTAATATACTCATTTTTAATAATATCATCGCCACAAGCTTTCTCATTTTTCAAATTTTTAACACAATGTAGTATTTCTTCACTTGTAATATGCCCATTAATTTCTATGTTTAGATTGTTAACCAAATTTTCGTTTATTTCCGGTAGTACAGTTGCACCATCGCCATCATTTGTTGGGTTTTGATTCAGGGTCTTAAAAAAATCAAATAGAGTGTCGATAGATATATTTGGCTGTTTTCGATATGTACCTTTTCTCATCAGCTTCCAAAACTCCTTGCTGTTGTTAGATCTTAAATTTTTAATCTTTTTCGTCATTTCCTTTCTATGTTTTTTTATACTTACATCCATTTGTTTCTTATAATATTTCTCAGCTTTTTTCATTAATTCTCGTGTTTCCTCAGTATTGTTAGTTTTACTTCTCCGTTTAAGTTTGCGGTAATGTTGCCTCGCAAATTTGCAATCAGCTCCAAACCATGGTTTTGAGCTAATACATACCTTTCTTTTCTTATTCTTAAATGGTTTACTGGCTATTCCA
>NZ_CAHJWD020000352.1 GCF_903642095.1 Bathymodiolus brooksi thiotrophic gill symbiont
CCACATTAGTGTTAAATTCAAAAGATCTAAATTTTAATGTTTCATCCCGATAATGGAGACCATTCACCCATTTTCCCCCCAGGTGGCGTCGCTGTACCAACGGTGGTTAGGAAAACGTTTGTTTTCCGATAAACGCTTGTAACCAATGTAATCAAATGGCAATATCATTACCTACGTGGTGTCCTTGATCTGAAACGTTGCGTAATATGACGGTAGGCACGGCCTATAGAGAGGACGGAAGTGAACATAATAGATTTTAATTTGATATTTGCAATAACTTTTTTTCGTTACCATCACTGCAACTTCAACTCTTGAAGAAAGTGATAATTTTTTAAGAATAGATTTGACATGCAACTTCACTGTGCCATCTGAAATCCCTAATTCCCTAGCAATAACTTTATTGCTATGCCCACCAGCGATTTGACAAGCAACTTCTTTTTCTCGATTCGTCAATAAATCAAAAGAAGGGTTACTATCGGTTAATTCATTTCGCAATACTTTTGCCAATATAGGTGTCATATCTTGTGCAACAATAATTGAACCTATTCTTATCTCATTCAGAGCATATACCAATTCGTCTGGATCCATATCTTTTAATAAATAGCCTTGTGCACCATATTTTAAACAATCACGCAAATCGCTCTCATCTGTACTAGTGGTGAGCATTACTACTGGCGTTTTATTGTTTTGTTCTTTGAGTGCCTTTAAAACTTCAATACCCGACATACTAGGCATACGCAAGTCAAGCAAAATGATATCTATCAATAAATTTGGAATTTCACTAAGCCCTTGTTCAGGTGAAGATGCTGCTTTGGCACCAATCTTTCTAGATTCTAATAATGAAACAAGTCCATTACGGAACAAGGCATGATCATCAATAATATAGACTTTCATAAGCTTTCTCCAAAAGTTACAATCACTCTAGTGCCTTCATCGGCTTCAGATTCAATCTCAATATGTGCACCAATTCTAGTCGCTCGCTCTTGCATAATATTCATACCGATATTATTCCCCATTACTTCAGCATTAAATTGGATTTTTTTAAAACCAACGCCATCGTCTTCAATTAACAATTGAAAATGTGGCTCGGCAGAAAACAAAATTCGCACATTACGCGCCTTGGCATGCTTGCGAATATTAGACAACGCCTCCTGAGTAATACGCATAATTTGCATTTCTACTTCTGGTGCAAGGTCAAATTTCCCTTCTACTTGCAGATAAATTGCAATACCTTCTTCAATTTTAAAACGATTGACTAAATTTTCCAACGAAGTCTCAATGCCTTTAGGGTCTAATGGCACACGAAAATTACACATTAACTCTCTAAGTTCTTGATTGGCTTGAGTAATGTTTGATTGCAAGCTGGCCACTTTTTTCCTAGCATTTTCTTTATTACCTTGCTTTAACATATCATCTAAAACGGTTACTTGTAGTTTTAAACTGTAAATAGTTTGCGCCAAAGAATCATGAATTTCTTGCGATAAAAACAAGCCTTCTTGCGAAAGCTCCATTCGCTTAGTTTCTTCATCAAGTCGAGCTTTATCAAGTGCAATAGCGATATTTTCGGCAATCGATTCAAGCAATGCACGCTCATCAAAAGCAAGTGATGGCTCGCTGTCAAAAAATAAATTAAACACACCTAAAGTTTTGCCGTGATACCTAAGTGGCACAAAAATCGTGCCAACATTTGCTTTAGTCGCAGACTTTTTGCCTACGCACTTAGCACAAGTATGCACACTAAATTGCACACAAGTATCTTGTGCCATCGCTACTTCACCACAAAAACAATCACTACTCAACACATCAAGCACTTGCTCCTGTTTATCAATTACACCTCGCTGTGCAACCAAATGCATTTCCCCATCAACAGTTAAACGCCGTGCCACGGCAGAATCAGCACCTGTCATATTCATAAAAATATCCAAAAAATACTCAAACAATTCTTCACTTGAATGCATCGTATTGAGTTTTGATGAGACACCATATAGCGTTTCTAAAAAGGCAGACTTCTGACTCAATCGTTGAATTTGTTTTTGCAAAACATTTTCCATATCGTCATAAAGATACTGGTTCTCCTCAATCAAATGGTTAATCGCTACCGCAACGGGCTGAAAAGTAGTCTTTTGCGTATCACTTAAACGCGCACTTTGGTCTATATTGTATTCATATACCCATTGTTGCAAATCATTAAATGGTAATAAAAAATCTTTACGAATAGACAAATATAAACCCAAATACACCAACAATATTAACAAAACAAACGCCATATCAACTTCATTAAACACTTGAAAAACCATAACCAACTCATACAGCAATAATGGCGATAAAATAATCGTGATTAAAAAATAAAGATAAAATTTAGTTTTAATGTTCATAGTTTTTAGGAGGTAGCACCAAGGGCTTTTTCACTCTTATTTACCAATGCAGAAAGAAGAAAAAATTTCACCCAACAAATCATCAGATGAGAACTCACCAGTAATGCTACCTAAATCTTGAGCAGCTTGGCGTAATTCTTGGGCAAGCAGTTCAACGGCACTATTATCAAGTTGTGCCAAAGCATTACGAACAGATGTTAGTGTAGCTTCTAATGCAATAATATGGCGTTTTCGTGCTAACAAAACGCCTTCACCAGTATCACTTAAACCCGCAATTTCTGAAAGTTTTTGTCTCAACAAATCAATCCCTTTCGAGTGTTTGGCACAAATTGACAACTGAGTTTGATGCTCTAAATGTGCTACACCCACAACATCGTTGGTTAAATCTACCTTATTCTTAATCAACAATACTGGTTTGTCTTCAATACCACTCGGCAAAATCGATAAATCTGGCATTTTATCTTGCGCATCAAATACCAGCAATACCACATCAGCTTGCTCAATTTCTGAATATGCTCTTTTAATGCCTTCTTGCTCCACTTTGTCTTCACTCGTGCGTAATCCTGCCGTATCAATAATATTCAACGGCATACCATTAATGTGTATTGTTTCTTTCAACACATCTCGTGTGGTGCCTGCAATATCAGTAACAATTGCACTCGGCACTTGCGTTAATGCATTTAATAAAGAAGATTTACCCGCATTTGGCTTGCCCGCAATTGCAACATTTAAACCTTCTCTTAAAATCGAACCTTGCTGTGCTGCGTCTAAGATGACTTGAATATCCTGCTCAATGCTTTCAATCTTTTGCTTAACCGCACCTGACGCTAAAAAATCAATCTCTTCATCAGAAAAATCAATCGTCGCTTCAACAAAAACTCGCAACTCAATCAACGCCTGAGTTAAAGCATTTACTTGATCAGAAAATTCACCAGACAAAGACCTTAACGCTGAACGAGCCGATTGTTTCGAACTGGCATCAATGATATCTGCCACCGCCTCTGCTTGCACTAAATCCATCTTGCCATTCAAAAAAGCCCGTTTAGAAAACTCCCCCGGTTCAGCTGCCACCGCACCCAATGACATAGAGGCCTCTAACAACAAACGCATTACTACCATACCGCCATGCCCTTGTAACTCTAAAACATCCTCACCCGTAAACGAATGTGGTGCAGGGAAAAACAACGCCACTCCCTTATCAATCTCACACCCATCTTGGTGAAAAAATGAACCATAGTGTGCGTAACGCGCCTTAGGAATTGTCCCCAACATCTTTTGAGCAATGTCACCTGCCAGCACACCCGATATACGCACAACGCCAATACCGCCTTGCCCCAAAGCACTTGCCAATGCACAAATTGTTGTTGTATTATTCACCAGAAAATCCCAAAAAGCCCAATTATTCTTAATAACTTCGCATTTTATCAGCGATACGACTGCAATTAATTGCCAATCGCCTTTTCTGTTACATTAAGGTGCAGTAAATAAAAAACTGCTCATATCTCTTTTTAACTTAAAAAAAATTATTTACCCTGAGCCTTCTCAATATCCTTCTCAGTTGGAATAATACCAGCCTCTTGAAAACGCTGAATCATATCTTTCATTTTGTCATCTTGCATCAGTCCTTCGATGACGCTTAACATATACAAAAAACCATTTAATGGCATGGTGATTTGTCCTAGGTCGTCAAATTTTGGTTCGTTATTGTTATCATCGGTTGGTTGTTGCTCAGAAGATTGGGCTACTAGGTTCATTTTGACGATGCCATTGTTGACATTAATGGCACTGATGGTATCTACAAACATATTTTTATTATTCATATTTTTTACTCTTTTTTATTTTATTAAATTAAATTTTTCATAACTTCGGGAATATTATAACCAACCTTGGCTTCGGACCATAATTGATTAACTTCTTTTTTGTAATTAACTGCTCCTTCGGTGTCGGCGAATGAGTCAAAAGATGACATATATTCAA
>NZ_CAHJWD020000353.1 GCF_903642095.1 Bathymodiolus brooksi thiotrophic gill symbiont
TTCACGAAAAGGGGGGTCGTGTACCTTGTAAGCGCAACTCCTCCTAAACGGCTTATTGGATTTTTGTGAAACTTTACACAGTTGTAGTACACTACCTGCAGATGTGCATGAAGAAATATGGTCGCTGTCCAAAATTTGGAAGGGGAGATAATTCAACTTGTACTTTCACGAAAAGAAGGAGGGCATGTACCTTGTAAGCGCAACTCCTCCTAAACAGCTTATTGGATTTTTATGAAACTTTACACAGTTGTAATACACTACCTGCAGATGTGCATGAAGGAATATGGTTGCTGTCCAAAATTTGGAAGGGGAGATAATTTAACTTATACTCTGAAATACGTTCTGTATGGAGAGATGGGCTTGTAAGCGCAACTCCTCCTAAACGGCTCATTGGATTTAAATGAAACTTTACACAGTTGTAATACACTGCCTGCAGATGTGCATGAAGGAATATGGTTCCTGTCAAAAATTTGGAAGGTGATGTAAGCGTAACTATTCCTGAATGAAATAAGATTTTAATTGACCTTTTCACATCTGGATATTTGCAATATAAAAACTACTCAAGAATAAATAATTAATTTTGAATCAATAACATTTGATGTGACCTATATCCTCTTGTAAAAAAGTTAGGAAATGTTGTAATCCTCATGTATACTGATGAAACCGTATTGGTTTTAAACAATCCCACTTTGTTGAAGACCTTGTGGCGACCCCTAGATGTATGTTCTTGGTTAGTTTATTTTGGAGATGGGATGTTGTCTCCTTGACATTACTCCATATCCGTTCTTTTTTCATAGGTAACTTGCTAATATACCTGTATTCCAAAGTTTGAACATCATAGTATTGCAAGCGGGGGGTATCACTCAGTGAGGTCACTCACAGTTCTAGTTTAAATCAGGATCGCATTCATGAATTTCCTTCACCCATGTTAAATATAATTATACACATAGATTTCCTACAAGTCCCTTATCTATATTCTTGTAT
>NZ_CAHJWD020000354.1 GCF_903642095.1 Bathymodiolus brooksi thiotrophic gill symbiont
ACTGGGGATCCCCAAATGTAAATTTTCAAAACAAATGATAAAAAAATACTTAGTTACAGAATATTTATTTATAACTGAGGGGAAATTTTTATTTTAAGGACTTTAAAAATACGTTATATGCCGGTGTTTTGTTTGTTTACACTCGGTCGTCACGGTAATTTCACAGCGGGAGTCACATCGGAACAGCCAGATTTGTTGTGTACTGCACTTGCGCTAAATATAGAGTTGTTGAGTATTATCGTGTGTGCCGTATTATAGACGTCATATTAGAATCTGAATTTTGTTGCGAATACAACATATTTATTGTTCACTTGGTATTTCCCTTATCGTACCCCAATTTTGTCAAAATACGTTTTTTTTTACAATTAACTTTATTTCTCCTCTCTCGATCTATGCACAAATTACTAACGTACTTTTCTTTTTTAAAACCATGCGAAATGACCACTTTTCATCGGGAAAACATTTGAAATAAAAGAATAATATAGTGAGAAAAGTGTACATGTGCTTACCTCTTCCATCGCTGTTTATTTATAGTTGGAACAACACGATCATTCGGCAATCGTATACGGCCGAGTAGTTACGATTGGATCATTCGACAGACTCCGTAAATTTGCCGATAATTAATCAGTCGCCATCTTTTGATGCAGCATCCTGGAATTCGTCAACAAATATCGTTCTCTCACCCATTCTTTCTCACATATATCAACACGAAAATGAGTTAAAACATTATTTTATTAAATATAAAGCATGTATAGTACATTTTTTTGAGAATGCAGCTCTTTAAAAAAACGGTCGTATCTTAGGCAGTGCATAGCTAGACTGACAATGGGGTTCACCTATCCCATTCCCGACAGGTGGCGCATGTGTACTATCAGTTATTCGATTCCAAGATGGCGGACGGCGATCAGCTGGGGGGTCAGTGCCGAAGCTCGAATATGATCTACTACGCCGAAATGCATCGACAAACGTTCTAAAAACTGACTTGATTGAAAGGTACATATTACACCGAAAACCCAAGCATACGATTTATGTTCGTTACTTTTCAATATTATTGTATTTGTTGAATGTCCAAGTTGCCCCGACTGAAAATAAAACATCATTAAAATTATGATGACGGATCAGTTTGAATGTGCTTTCGTGACAGGATTCAGAGACAAGACCAGGAGAATTTGTCATATTTATGCTATCCATTATAATTGAAAAAGAAGATTTTGAAGTTAACTGCCTTTATAAAACCAGATGGGATTCATATCCAGGCATAGGTTAGGGAAAAAAA
>NZ_CAHJWD020000355.1 GCF_903642095.1 Bathymodiolus brooksi thiotrophic gill symbiont
ACAAATCAGTTGATTTGAGGTAAAACTTGAGAGATGTATGTAGTATTACAAATCAGTTGATTTGAGGTAAAACTTGAGAGATGTATGTAGTACAGTATAACCTCGTTAAACTGCCACCATCTGTCCAGCCAGATTTTGTCGTTATAACGAGTTTGGCAATAAACTGAGTAAGGACAGAAAACCGGAAGTCAACAGTTTGATTTTAAATTTGGAATGACTGACGGTTTGATTTTGACAAGTTTACCGGAAATGAGTATTATCACTTACAATTTAAATTCTAATATATAAGTTTCATTTTGACAGTTGTAGAAAATTTCGGCATTTGTAAATTTAGCAGAATTTATTTTATCGAATTTGAAAAGAAAAACAATCTACTGAAATTACGTTGTTAGCACGTATACTAGCAATTTCCTTTAATATATATTAAATTCATTTTTACGTCTTACAAATATTTACTCTCCATTTTATTTTCAATTTTTGTTTATCACAACTAAAAAAAGAACAATAAAGTTTTTTTTCTCACTCGTTGTCGTGTCACAAGATTAATCCTGTCCCCGGGGCAAATGTACAGTTAACTTATGGATAATTGATCATTAATTGTTTAAAGAAAGGTGATAAAATATGTTTATAGAAGCAAGGGTGTTATACTTTAATTGAAAAATGTTTATACAACACTTAGAAGCGTGTCACCGTCAGTGTATGGTTTGGAAGTAAATTTGATTTCTATAACCGGAAGTTGTTAAAATCTATTCACATATAAACATTTCTGTCGTTTTTACGCATGCATTCACAATCAAATAATTCACAACATGTTCACGTGGATTATAACCCATTACAAGGAAGGCTTGCACTTATTTCTTCATTAATGTTCAGAAAGTCGAGGTCACTGGAGGACATCATTTGCCAATATATCGATGGATTCTTAATTTCTACAATTTCTCTTTTCTGTCGAAAATCAAGCAAATTTCTTTTACGTTTAGGCGTCGACATTTTCAACACAAATGAAAAGAACACACAAACAAATTTATTAAGTTTTATTCAGAATGAAAAGTAATCAGTTCAGGGTTGTAAAAAAAACAATTAACTGTTTTCACAGCAATATCTATTTTCCTTGACTGCTTGTTTACTTACCTTGATTGACAGGCATCCTAAAATCACCGAGGTGTGACATTATTGATTGGCATTA
>NZ_CAHJWD020000356.1 GCF_903642095.1 Bathymodiolus brooksi thiotrophic gill symbiont
AAAGGTTCTAGTAATTCTTTAACGGTAAGTTGTATATTCATAAAAAATTCTTTTAATTAAAATTTATTGTTATTATTAGCCATTGTTTTTTTTGTTGAAAACTTATTATTTTCCTTAAAAAACAATGAATTGAATTGTTGATAATAATCTCTTATTTTATGTAAAAAACAATGATAAATGTTTATAAATTTCAATTATTTGTTAAGTTATTAAAGTTATCCACAATTCATTGGAAAAGGTTTTGTGCATAGTGTTTATAAGTTGGCTAATTTGAGTTTGAGTAATTCGTATTCATCCTTGATTTCAGGCTCTTTTTCTATTCTTTCTTTAATTCTTTTAATTGCATGTAAAACTGTGGAATGATCTCGATTTCCAAAATGTTTTCCAATTTTAGACAAGGAAAGGTTGGTCATCTCATGTGCAATAAAAATAGCCATTTGTCGTGCCAAGACAATGGATTGTTTGCGATTTTTTGAACTAAGGTCTGATATGGTAATCCCATAGTGTTTAGCACTTTGCTTTTGTATATCATTGATATCAATATTTTTAGCTTTAGGTTTGATTAAATCCCCTAAGGCGACATCAATAATTTCTTTGGTAATAATATGATTGTCTAATTTTGAAAAATCAACAAAAGCCTTAAGTTTAAGTAAAGCACCCTCTAAATCTCGCACATTTGAGGTAATGTTGCTTGCAATATACAATGCGATATCAGCACTAAAGTGAATATTTATGGCTTTATTTTCTGACTTTTTGAGCAAAATGGCAGCACGCATTTCTAATTCAGGTGGTGTTAAAGATAAATTTAACCCTTGTGCAAATCTTGTTTTAAGGCGATTTTCTAAAGATTTAATATTGGTTGGGGGTTGGTCGCAAGTGAATATAATTTGTTTTTTAGTGGTAAATAAAAAATTAAAAATATGAAAAAATTCTTCTTGAGATTTTTCTTTACCAGCAATTAAATGTATATCATCTACCAATAATAAATCAGCAGATTGATAATAAGATTTAATGTTTTCAATGGTATTGTGACGCAAACTGGTGGTAATATTTCTAACAAAATCCATTACGGGTGCGTAAATAATTTTGGTTTTTGGATTTTGTTGTTTTACCAAATGTCCTGCTGCTTGCATTAAATGCGTTTTCCCCAGTCCTGAATCGCCGTAAATAATACAAGGGTTATAAGGGGACTTTTTAAGGTCTTCTGCAATTTGTCGAATCGCACCATAAGCAATTTGATTGGCATTACCCATTACCAAATTGTCAAAAGTATATTCTGGAAATAAAGGAGTTGAGTGTTTTGTGTTCTTTTTGGCTTGCTGGATTTCAGTGCCAATTTTAATTTTAAGGTTTTTGTCGTGTTGTGCAACAGCACTTTTAATTTTCTGCTTTAGGTTTGTTTTAAGATAATCTACTGTTGAGGCATTAGGTGCTACTATGGTTAGAGTGTCATTTTTTTCTGTTGCTTTTAATGGCTGAATCCAGACGCTAAATTGCCCCACTGGAACGGTATCTTTTAGGGTTTTAAGGCATTTTTCCCAAGTTGTTGACATAGAATATTTTCGTTTTGTAAAAACAGAGGTTTAAAGAGGGGTATTTTAATCGTTGTTTTTGTATTTA
>NZ_CAHJWD020000357.1 GCF_903642095.1 Bathymodiolus brooksi thiotrophic gill symbiont
TGAAAATAGGGAAAAAAATTCCTAAAAAATCAACGGGTTGTCAAATTTTCTTTTTAATTATATTTATATTAAGGACTTATTATTACATATTATAGGTGAATTTATCAAAAAAATTCATTAAAGAATAAAAAAGTTTGCCATAGGACTTAATTGTAAAATTATGTCATTTTGTCATGTAACAAACATGGGAGTAAATACTACTGAAATGAACAGCAACATGTGGTCAGTATTGACAAACAGCAAGTCAGCTGATTTCATCATTAGCATGTTACATCAGATGTTTACTACTGGCCATACCAAATATGGACAATATTCAAATTAGATTTACACCTGTTCAGGTAAAAATCAATAATGATGATACATTATTACATAACTGATTGTGGAGCATTTAAAGTACATGCAAACTATCCATTCCCTTTATGTGCATAGAGGTTAATAATAGAGAACAAAATTACCTGAAAACGTTGTTTATTCTGACCAGTACATATCAGTAGTTTCACCCTCACTGTCATGATCCCCATCTGAATCAGTGTCACTATCACTGTCTAGATTTATAATAATTTTTGGAATTTCCTCTATAATGTGGTCAGATTTCCAATATTGTGGTTCTATTTTGTTTTCAACATGAATGCAAAAGTTAGTCCACTTTTCTGGGGTTATGGTTTTAAATCCTTTTATTATTAAGTCCTTTACATCATTAGTTTTAAATGGTCAAACTGTTTATCAATTATTCAAAACATCTTGAATCTTTAGCCTAATATGGCATTCCCATGTGACTGAAATTAGCATAACAACAGACAGGAAAGAACAGGTAAGGCTGTTCATTATAATGGCAGCCTCCTTTACTTACAATCTGATAAAATTAGTATTGGGCCCTATGGAGATTTTTTTTATTATTTGAATTTTTTCTTTGACAACTTTTACTCAGATATGTATTGAATAATGTGTGCCTAAAATGTTAAAAAGAGCAATAGAAAGCAAATCCCTGATTTTTAAATAATTTTTTCCCCTATTTTCAGAGTCACCAAACAGACTATACATGAATATGAATGTTTTTTTGTTTGTGTGTAATATTGTTGTCA
>NZ_CAHJWD020000358.1 GCF_903642095.1 Bathymodiolus brooksi thiotrophic gill symbiont
TTTGGTTACAAGGCGGTTGTCAAAAATGGTGATTTTACCAGTGTCGGTTTCGGTGCGAATGAGTCTACCACAGGCTTGGATGAGTTTGAGTGATGCATCGGGTAAGGAGATTTCCATAAATGGATTGCGTTTTTTTGATTCTAAGTATCCTGCTAGGGTTTTGTCAATTGGCGAGTTGGGAACGCTAAAACGCAATTTAACGATAATCACATGGGTAAGATTATCGCCTTTTAAATCCACTCCTTCGGCAAAACTGTCTAAACCAAAAATCACACTTCCTTGGTTTTTTTTTCGCAGATTAATGTGCTTTTCTAAAATTAGTTTTTTCGAAAATTCACCTTGCACCAGTAAATTTGGCTCAAGTTTGTTTTCAACCAAATCTGCTACCAGTTGCATTTGTTTATTTGAGGCAAATAAAACCAGCGAGCCTTCGTTGGCATTGATGCGCTGTAATAGTTGCACCGCTACTTCTTGTGTGTGTTCATAGACTTGTTGAGGAGCAGCGTTGAATTTGGCAATCACAAAATCTACTTTTTCAAAAGAAAAAGGCGATGGCAAGCGTAAATATTGGTTGTCATTCTTAATTAAACCGAGTTGCTGATTGAGTCTATCAAAACTACCGAGCGATGAAAGGGTGGCAGAGGTTAAAACGCAACCTGCCGCTTTAGACCAAATTAGGTTATCAAGGTTGGTAGAAATGTCTGTTTGTGCGCTGTGTAAACTGTAATTGGTTTTTTTATTGGCGATATTTTTGCCAATCCAACGAGAATGCGGACTTTTGTTCGCATCATCGGTTTGTAAAAAAGATGAAAATAATTCAATAATACCGATTAAGTGTTGCTCACACTCGCCAATGGCATTATTAAGTGGATCAGCGATATTTTTGTCAACAGGTTGAATTCGTAGATAGTCCGTCCATGTGTCTTTTAAGATAACAAATCTGGATAATGCTTGGGTAATCAGTATACTGATTTGTGTGCTAGTTTCGGCAATACCATCGTCTACTTGCCCTTGGTTAAATAAAGACACATCCTCTTCAAAAGATAGCATTTTTAGCAGTTCAGTTAGGTCTTGTAGGTAGTTATCCACCTGCTTAACATTAACTTCAATAGGCTCTTGCTCGATGAGTTTGGCGATTTTTTCACTGATGCCTTGGGTTTGGCGAATGCTACTTTTGATAAATTCGATATTGGTGCTTAGTGAAAAGTGCGATAGTGCCTTAGCATTAAGATGGTGTGCCTCATCAAAGATAAGAATAGCATCAGCCACATCGGGTAAAACTGTATTGCCAGTCGATAAATCTGCCAGCACCAAGTCATGATTAGCCACAATGACATCGGCGTGGGAGATTTTTTTTCGAGATTTAAAAAAGGCGCATTCATCATAAAATTCACAGCTTCTCGCTGTGCAAGTAAAGCGATTACAGGCAATTTTTTGCCACAGTGTAGAATCAGGCATACGCACTAAATCGTCAATCTCGCCATTCCATTGTTTGGCAGAATAATCTTCTAGCAACTCACTCATTTGTTTTAGTTGATATGCTTGTGGCGGTTCGCTAAACAGAAAATCACTGTTATTGCTAGCATTGTCTTCAGTTAAATTAATCAAATTGCGAATGCACACATAACGAGAACGCCCCTTAACTAGCGTGTATTCAAAATCTACGGAACAATATTTTTGCGCTTCGGGTAGGTCTTTAAGTAGTAATTGCTCTTGTAGGGCAACATTAGCGCTGGAAACAATCAGTTTTTTTTTATTGGCCTTAGCGATGGGAATGCTACTGAGCAAATAGGCAAAAGTTTTACCAGTGCCAGTAGGCGCCTCTACGCATAAAATTCTATTGCTATTTTCATATTCTCCTGTTAAAGTTTTGGAGACTTCTGCCATCATTTTATTTTGCGATCCACGCACTTGAAAGCCGTCCATATCCGACTTTAATGCAATAAATGAGTTACGAATTTGAGATTTTAATTCTTCTGAGAGCATATTACGCCTTTCTTTGCAAGGATAAATCACAGAGCAAAATGAGTGCTTCTTTGTATTTAGATTCTTGCAGTGAGTCTAAGGATTGTTTTGCAAGATCAGCTGATTTTTTTGCTTGTTTGTAAGTGTAGTCAAAAGCATTTACCGATTGTAAAATATCAATAACCTGCTCAATTTTGGTATTATCTGCGTTGTTAATTGCCTCTTTTAGCAGTTTTTTATCTTTGGGTGAGGTGTTTTTGAGTGCGTAAATCATTGGTAAAGTGGCCTTTCCTTCGCTTAAATCATCACCAACTTCTTTACCCATAGTGTCAACATCTGATTGGTAATCCAACACATCATCAATAATTTGAAAGGCATTACCCAAGTGCAAGCCATACGCTTTTAGTGCTTGCTCTTGTGCAACATCTACCTCTGATAAAACACCACCAATTTGCGTGGCTGCTTGAAATAGCACGGCTGTCTTGCGTTCAATAACCTGATAATATTCGGCTTCAGTGAGTGCAGCATTTTGGCAATTTAACAATTGTAAAACTTCACCTTGTGCAATCTCATTAGTGGCTTTAGAGAGGATTTTCATTATTCGCATTGAATTGGGTTCAACCATTATTTCAAAAGCACGAGAGTATAAAAAATCCCCCACCAAAACACTGGCAGCATTGCCCCAAATTTCGTTAGCAGTCTCCTTGCCACGGCGACTATGCGATTCATCAACAATATCATCGTGCAACAGCGTGGCAGTGTGAATTAACTCAATTACCACTGCCATCAAATGGTGTTGATTCCCTTGATAATTGCTGGCACGCGCACATAACAACAACAACAAAGGGCGTAAACGCTTGCCACCAGCGTTAATGATATATCCACTCATTTGATTGATAAGCACCACATCTGAACTCAAGTGTTGAATTAACGCTTGATTTGTTTTTTCAACATCAACTTTAATTAAATTTTGAATATCTTCAAATGATTTCATAGTTTGCTATTTTAAACTACTGGCTAATAAATATACTTCTTTAGAACGAGCACGAGATGCTTTGGGTTTGCGAATCACCACTTTGGTAAAAGCCATTCGGCAGGCTTTAACATACGCATCAAAACCTGCACCTTGAAATACTTTGATAAAGAAATAACCATTTGGTGCAAGGGTTTTGATTGCCATATCCAGTGCTAATTCGCATAAATATAAGGATTTTGGAATGTCAACTGAAAGTTGTCCACTCATATTTGGTGCCATATCGCTTAAAACCACATCCACCTTTTTACCTTGTGTGAGTGCCAATAACGCTTCATAAACTTCTAATTCAGTAAAGTCGCCACACAAAAAATCCACCCCTTCAATCGGCTCAATGTTTAAGATGTCACTGGCAATGACTTGCCCTGATTTACCAACCATTTTAATTGCCACCTGACTCCAGCCACCGGGTGCTGCACCAAGATCCAGCACCGTGTCGCCATGCTTAATGAACCGATATTTTTCAGTGATTTCTGTGAGTTTATACACCGCACGCGATCGATACCCTTCTTTTTGTGAGCGTTTAACATACTCATCATTCAGGTGTTCATTCATCCAGCGACCAGAAGAGCCTTTTTTTGTCATATAGAATTAATGTTTAATTTTTTATTGCTTATTTTCAGAACTTATGCCATTTTCAAAAAAAATAATCACACTAATTAAGCACTCATTTTTAGGGCATTTTTATTGATAAAAAATATAAGTTTTATCAAAAAGTAAAGTTACATTTTACCAACAAAACTACCGAAAATCTAAGTCCTTATTTAATACGAGACCTTTGCAGAGATATGGATAATTAGCAAAATTCATATTTTTATCCGCCTAGAGGATTACTGTAATTGGTAATTTTCTTAAACCTTATTCTCGTGGGGCTAGGTTAGTTTTACCTTTCTAGAAGACTGCTGGGTGTCGTTGGAAAAATTGTCAAGTGAGTAAAACGGAGATTTTTGATTATTATTATTTATGCAAAGGTTTCAATATGATTATTTTCTAAAAATGGTGTAATTTTTCAAGACCAATTCTAAGTTATACCTTTTAGTTGAAGACCTTAAAATAACAAAGCAACAATCAAAAATGGTTGCCAGTATCAAACCACCATTAAATCCCGATCTATCCACAATTGTGCAGTGGAGGCATTAGTGTTAATATAAACATCATAAGTAGCTAACTTCCATTAACATTACTATTCCTGCTACTGCTTACGCCCTTAGTGTCAACCTAAGCATCTTGACAGAACCATTATCTATATTACTGCTTGCAACAATAAGTGCTTACCCTGTTTTTTAAATGTTAAATCGTATCATAATAATTACGCCAAAATTACAAACTTAAACCTTATAGAGACCTTTATACATCAATACACAAAACCAAAGCAACTGGTTTTATTCCTTTTTTACAAAACAACCCCAGCACCTTGTTGAATCCAAAGCGCAGCATTAGCATCAGTGTTGGCACCACTATGAGTATAAACATCATAGGTAATACTGCCTTCAGTCTCGACACCTGATATCTTAGCAAACCCTGAGGCATTTACAAAATCGACATCATTGCCTAATACTTTGAGAATATTGGTGCTGGTAGAGGCATCTAACACATCACTTAGATTGAGTATTAGGGTGTTGCTACCTGGGCCAGTAATGTCTATTTTCTCAATATCCTGAATACGGGTATTAATGATTTTGGTTAAATCTAGGGTTGAGCCACTGCCATTTAGTTTCAGCGTGTCAATGTTACCGCCACCATCCACACGAGCACGATTGCCTGCACCTGTTCGTTCTAATGCAACGATGTTACTGGCATTAATAGCAATAGTGTCGTTACCTGCACCTGCACTGAAAACATCCATACCACCGTTGCCTATTAGGGTATCGTTGCCTGCGCCAGCAACAAAAATTTCATCACTACTGGTGCCTATAAAGACATCGGCACCTCCATTACCTAAATGGTCAATAGCGTATTTTGAATCGCTATTAGGTTTAGTTAAATCAATAGCATTGGTGTCGGTTTTGCCGAAGACAACATAAGATTTTCCTGCGTGTGATTTATTGTTTGGATCGGCTCCAAGGGAACCAACAATCAAATCATCCAAGCCATCGCCGTTGACATCGCCTGCGGTGGAGGTTGAGTAGCCATTATAATCATTCGTATTCTCACCGATAATAACAAACCCCCCTGTGCCACTGGCAATAGCAGATAGGTTGACTGCTGTGCTGTCGGTTTTACCGAAGATGACATAGGATTTTCCTGCGTTTGATTTACCGCTTAGATCAGCTCTATGAGCACTAACAATCAAATCATCCAAGCCATCACCGTTGACATCGCCTGCGTTGGAAACTGAGTGGCCACTCAAATCAACTTTATTCTCACCGTTAATGGCAAAGCCCCCTGTGCCCTGAGCAATGGCATATAGGTCGACTACTGTGTTGTCTTTTTTACCGAAGACGACATAGGATCTTCCTGCTTTTTCTCCACCCCTTAGGTCGGCATACGGAGCACCAACAATCAAATCATCTAGGCCATCGCCGTTGACATCACCTGCACTAGAGACTGAGGAGCCACTGTTATTAGTCGGAAACTC
>NZ_CAHJWD020000359.1 GCF_903642095.1 Bathymodiolus brooksi thiotrophic gill symbiont
CCTAGGATTTGCATGTTGGGGTTTATTGAAAGGGATGATTTGTTGTCGTTAAATATTTTTACCTCTGATATTTTGGCGCCTATGTCATGCAGAGAACTTTCTAAAAACAATTCGGTATCGGAATTTGAGACTGTGCTTGAGGTGTAGAGTAAAGTGCCTTGGGTGGTTGGGTTGTCGTTGGCTTTGATAAGGTAGTAGTTAATGGTGGTGGCATCTCGTTCTATTTTTAAGTAATCTCCGACTTCGTAGGTGTATTCATTTTTAGAAAATTCTTTGACACTAAGACCGTTTTCATAAATGCTACCGATGTCTCCGGTGTTGTTCATATAAATTGCAAAATTCATTGCTTGGTAGTTGTTGCTATTGTTGTCGCTGTTGTTGCTGGACAATCCAATCATTAGATGTTTGTTGTTACTGCCCATCTTGGCAATAAGGTGGCCATTGCCAGTAAAGCCTTTGGAAGAGGTAATGCTGGCATTCCAGCCAGTGTCAGAGGTTTTTTTGTAAATGTTGTTAATGTGGGTTATCTTCTTGCCGCCGTTAATGTTAAAGTCGGTGTCAAGTGGGATGTTGGATAATTCTATAGCGCTGGTAATGTTGTTAAAGTTAATGTTGTTGCCGTCTGTGTCTTTAACATCAGTTAGAATGATGTCGTCTTTGTTGTCAATATCAAAATCTTCAGCGTTGATGTTGTCGCTGACTTTAACAGTGCGGGTAAATTCTAATGTGTTGGTGGTTGTGCCGTTGGTGCCTGTTAGTAGGAAGACTTTGTTGGCGATGATAATTTTGTTACTACCAACCTTTGCAAGGGTAACGGCTTTGTCTAAAGTAAGGGTTATTTTAACTTCATCGCCAACGCTAAATTCACCATTGCTGTCGGCAACGCCTCTATTAATGTGCCAAGCATTATTTTTTAGGGGTTCTGGGGCACCAGAATCTATTAATAAGTTTGAATTTTTGCCAAAGATTTCAATTTCACGGAAGTTTTGTGAATCGCCACTAAAAGTGAGTTTAACTTGATCAAAGGTAACATAAGTTGCTGGGGTGATTTTAACGATATTGCCAGCATTACGGATGGTGCGGGTTAAAACCACCATACCGTTTTTGAGAAACTCAACGGTTGATCCGTTGATTCTATCGGCAACCCCTTTGCGGTTATATAGCTTAAAACTGCCGTTGCTGTAATTAGCTTCTCCAAAATCAAATAAAATGTGTTTGCCGTTGGCATTCTTTGGGTGTGTGGCATAATTTAAGGCACCACTTGAACTGGTGTTGCCATCGGTCATTCTTTCAATGTTAGCTTTGGTGTCATTGGCATGCCAATGGGTGATGTTGGTGCTGATGGTTGCTAATCCTTTGCTGTTAAGGGCGAGGTTTTGAATGTTGGGGCTGATGTTTACTCTGTTAGGAATGCTACTAAGGTTAATGGTGTTGCCATCTGCATCTTGAATGTCGTTTAAGACAATGTCGTTTTTGTTGTTAATACAAAAGGCGGCATTGATTTTGTCGTTTGCCTGAACGGTGTAAGCAAACTCTAATGTGTTGGTGGCTGTGCCATTGGTGCCTGTTAAAAGGAATTCTTTGCCGGCAATCACGATTTTATTGCTGCCAACATTGGCTAAGATAATGCGTTTATTTAAAGTAAGGCTTACTTTGACCTTGTCGCCAATGACAAAGACACCTTTGCCATTGGTGGGTATACTGTCCATTTTCCAAGCATTTGCAATGGGTTTTGGTGCGTGTACATCTACTGAAAGTGCTGAATAATTACCGCTGAATATTTGCATCTCTGATAATTTGGCACCAACACCATAAAAGGAGCTGTCTAAGAATAATTTGGTGTTGGCATTTGAAGCTTTGCTTGAAGTGTAGAGTAAGGTGCCTTGGGCAAGTGAACCATCGGCTGCTTTGATATGGTAATACTTCACGGTAGTGCCTGAGCGGACGACTTTCATATAGTCGCCTATGGCATAACTAACTCTTGTGTTGCGTTTGTGTTGGCTGCTTTCATAAATGACAAAGGTTTTGCTGGCACCTGGGTCTGCGTATAAGGCATAATCCATACTTTCGTAAGAATTGCTGGTATCGCCACTTGAGAGGCCGAGCATTACCCTTTTATTGGGTTCGCCAATTTTGGCAATAACATAGCCATCGCCAGTAAAGCCTTTGGAAGAGGTAACATCGGCATCCCAATTAGTGCTGGAGGTTTTGCTATAAACACCGTCGATGTGGGTTATTTTGTTGCCACCGCCAATGATAAGGTCGGTGTTAAGGGATGCGTTAGAAAGGTCTATGGCGTTGGTAATACCACTCAAGTCGATGCTGTTGCCATCGGCATCTTTGATGTCGGTTACATTAATGTCTTCTTTGCTGCTAATGTTAAAATCTGTAGCGCTGATGCTGTCGTTGGCTTGCACGGTGTAAGTGAATTCTAGGGTGTCGGTGGTGTCGCCATTGTTGCCTGTTAAGAAGAATTCTTTGTTGGCGATGGTGATTTTGTTGCTGTCAACTTTTGCTAGGATGACGGTGTCATCTAAACGCAGTGTTACTTTAATTTTATCGCCAATGGCAAAGGTGCCATCGTTACCAGCAATGTCTCTGTTGATACGCCAAGCGTGATTTTTTAGGGGAGTTGGGGCACCAGCATCTATTGATAGGCTGGCATTTTTACCAAAGATTTCAACTTCACGGAAGTTTTGTAAATCGCCGTCAAAAGTGAGTTTAACTTGGTCAAAGATGATGTGGGCATCGGGGGCGATTTCAATAATATTGCCAGCATCGCTGATAGTGCGGATGGAGACTACGATGCCGTCTTTAAGGAAC
>NZ_CAHJWD020000360.1 GCF_903642095.1 Bathymodiolus brooksi thiotrophic gill symbiont
GTTACAATCTTTAAGCTCTCGTCCTCTTGGTTAAACGCATTCTTTATGCTCTCACCAAATAAACCAAAAAGAACCTTGGTGATAGTCATTTGCTTGTCTGGCTCATTCTGCCAGTCTTTAAAGTTTCCGCCATTTGTGTTGGCTATCGCTACGCTGTTGGTGGTCTTTGTGCCTAAGATTTCCGTGCAAGGCATACTGGTCAAGATTAGGCTTTCAATTGAAAAATCAACAGTTTCCCCAGGTTGGCACTTAAACGCCCCACTTTCATCAGTAACACCCGAGTATGTTGCAGTTGCATAGGTTAATCCCTTTATTATCGGGAATTTCCAATGCCCTGTTAAGGTTGCTTCCTCTACTGCCGCCGCTTCATCCGCTATGCGTTTCTCCTCCACATAACTTATCATGAGTGTAGCAATCGACGAGAGCAGTGTTTGATACTGCTGATTAAAGCTATCAGCTATAACGCCATCTGCATCTGTTCTTTTAAGCACTTGAAGCTTTTTGATTTCTGCAAGTAGTGAGCTATTGCTTGCCATTGAATCATTTATTTTTGTTAATTTAGCAGATAAATCAGCATTGCTACCCATAGCGGATCCTGCCTGTATTAGTGCATTGTTTGCTATTGTCAAGGCAGCCTCTACCTTTCTTTTCTGATTATCCCATGCCTCATCTTCAAGCCGTTTGCGTTCAATCTCAGCAAGTTGTGCAACATAGTTTGCTCTCAATGCTACAGCGTCTTGCAACAGTAGTGAATAAGTACTTCGGTATCCATCAGCCACTGACTGGCTAACCGTTATTGGTCGCGCCAAAGATTCAAGCTCTACTAACGCATCATTAACACCAATATTGGCTTGTTCTAATGCTTGTATGTAAGCGTTTTTGCTGGGCAATGTGTCTGGCTTGACTATTTCGTTGGTGGCAACAGTAAGAGCATTTTGTGCTTCGGATATTCTCTCATTGACTCGGTTTATTTGCACTTCCCATACCGCCTTAATCAGTAGCGTCTCTCGTGCTTGTCTTTGCACTTCTTTCCTTGTTGCTCTTTCCACTTTTGCATTGATTAGCGCCCTGTAGTAAGCACTATAATTGTCTTGATGTCCGATTACGATTTGTCTCTGTTCATCTGTGTATTTTAGAGTGTTCAGAAGATTGGTTTGCAATAGATAGGGGGCGAGTGTGCTTTCTAATAATTCAATCTTACTATCGTCTTCTAGCATTTGTTGCTTTGCTTCGTATGCAACACTATAAACCTCATTTGTCTTAGTTTCTTGATCGTCCCAAAAGGCAACTAGCTTAGCTTGAGCCGTGGCGGCCATGGCTTTGTGTTCAGTATTGAGACGCGTCTCAAGAGTAATTACAGATTGATGGGCGCTTGTCATACCGGGATAGGTTAATTTATTAATTTTTCTCTTATGTAATGTTATTTTAGATTTTAAATCTTCAAGATTTGCCCATTTTTGGGCTATCAATATATCAGTATCCACTGTATCTCGTACAAGTGCTGAAGCGATAGCGGCAACCACTTCACTAGTAAAGACCACTGCTCTGTATTTATCCCATCTCATGCCTTCTTCTTCTGCGTCAATAGCGGTATCTAAATTGTCCCAGCCTGTGTTGTTTGTGTCGACGGCACCCACTAGCGTGCGGCCAGAATTGAATTGGAATGTTCGGAGGAATTTGATTGAATTGCTTTTACGTTGGGAATAGCTATAATTTTCAAATAGCGTTTTACCCATTGCCACCATATCCGTCCAGCTGAAGAATATTCGACTGCTGAAGTCTAAACCACTAACGACTATCTTAATTTCATCAGTCCCTGTGCCATCATCGTCATGCAAGGTTATGGTTGCATTAACATATTTATTTCCGTCCTTCATCAGGGC
>NZ_CAHJWD020000361.1 GCF_903642095.1 Bathymodiolus brooksi thiotrophic gill symbiont
TTTCATGGTATCATACCTAGTTCACTCAGATTAAAACCCAATATATCATTTGATTTTAATCTGACTGTAAAAAAAATAAAAAAAAAATAAAAAATAAATCTATGAGCTGATGAAATCCTTAATTCATGTCAACTCTGAATGCAGAATATAAAGTCATGTGACATATTGCTCTCACTTGGCATCCGTTGTCTGAACTTTTAGATTGAATCTCCTCCTCTGAAAGCACTTGGCAAATTGAAACCAAATGTGACATGATATGAATGTTCATTGAATGGTTTCCTACAAAAACTTGTGTTGTTGTTTCAAAAGAGGGTGTTTCCATATTATATAATTATGGATTTTAATTATTTATTGTTCATTTAAAAAAAAGGGGGTCAAATTGGGGTAGTTATGGTGTTTAACGCCACTTTTAACAATATTTCAGTTATATCATGGCTATCTTGTTTTATTGGTGGAGTATACTGAGAAAACCACCGACCTGCTGCAAGTTTGACAAACTTTATCAATAATGTTGTATCAAGCAATAAAGGAATTTTAATTGCTGATGCATGTATTTACATATGCACAACTGTATGTAAATTTAAAGAACATCCCCCCGAGGGAACCCCGGGGTATAGAAATAGGACCTAGCTTCTCGGCTGAGGGGTACAACCCCCCCAAAAAAGAGTCAACTAGGTGTGTAACAACTCTGATCAAGAATGTAAAGGTCATATGACGTATTGCTCTCACTTGGCATCCGTTGTCTGTAAGATTTTAGATTTTAATCTTCTCCTCTGAAACCACTTGGCAAATTGAAACCGCACATGGTATGAATGTTCATTGAATGGTTTCCTACAAAACTTGTGTTGTTTCAAAAGAGGGTGTTTCCATATTATATAATTATGGATTTTAATTATTTATTGTTCATTTAAGAAAAAGGGGCTCAAATTGGGGTAATTTTGGTGTTTAACGCCATTTTTAACAATATTTCAGTTATATCATGGCTATCTTGTTTTATTGGTGGAGTATACTGAGAAAACCACCGACCTGCTGCAAGTTTGACAAACTTTATCAATAATGTTGTATCGAGCAATAAAGGTATTTTAATTGCTGATACACGTATTTACATACATACAACTGTGTATATAAATTTAAAGAACACAACCCCAAGTATATAATCACAGAGTATAGAAATAAGACCTAGTTTCTCCACTGAGGGGTACAACTACCCTCCCCCCGAAAAGAGTCATCTAGTTGTGTGACACAAATCAGGTACACAACTCTGATAGAGGTTGTAATGGTCATGTGAGGTATTGCTGCAACTTGGGGTCTGTTGTCCTCTGTAAACTTTCACAATTAAACCTCTCTGAAACCACTGGGATAAATGGAACCAAACTTTTTTTGGAGTACTAATCGTAGAATTAAAAAATGCATCAATGCTCTAAGAATAGACAGTGCCATCTCTGAATTAAGGATTTCATGGTATCATACCTAGTTCACTCAGATTAAAACCCAATATATCATTTGATTTTAATCTGACTGTAAAAAAAAT
>NZ_CAHJWD020000362.1 GCF_903642095.1 Bathymodiolus brooksi thiotrophic gill symbiont
CCCTTATCCAATTCTGTACTATCATTTGGTTTATCTTCTTTTTTATCCAATTCTGTACTATCATTTGGTTTATCTTCTTTTTTATCCAATTCTGTACTATCATTTGGTTTATCTTCCTTTTCTTCTGTCTGTTGGTCAACACTGCTTTCCTTTTTTGGTTGTTCTTTGATATCCTGCAAAAATGGACTAAAAACTTAGATTAAGCAAAATTAATGTATACTTTATCATTTCATTATAAAATAAGATTATTTCTGACACAAAAACAAATCTTTCCCATCATTTTATTTTCATATTTTGACAGAGATAACCATGCAATTCCCATTTATAATGTAGGAGTTGCATGTACAGCTTTTTCTATTAAATATTCAAAGTCAACTAGAGGCTTACCTTAGCATGTATCACTCAATCTTGTTATTCATACAGTTTGTATTCAATCAAGTCTAAATTTTTTATTCATTTTCACATAGGGTTCCATTAAAATAGGACTTCAAATAAACAAAATAAAAACTTGGCCTTCTTGTGTCTCTGAAATGACTGAAGCTACAACAAATCTCTTGGAACACTTCCAATATGAATTTGCATTTCAATTGAAACTAGAGGCTCACATGAGCCTGTATCAATAAACTGGTTGTTATGCTTTGTAAAGAAGATTTATAGAACTATTATATTATCTATATCATAGCATATATCTTTAAATTTTGATATCTTAAATTTTGAACTCCTGGTATGTTAATCTAATAGACAGTGGGTCATATATTGGCACAAAAATTAATCTTAATATCACAATGCTGTTTTATGCCAAATACAATTGAATTTCATTTTCTGATTTTTAAGAAGATTTTAGATTTTTTCCCATTCCAACCCATTTCAAACTTTAGACCACAAGGGCCAAAACACCATAGATAGTGAACAGTTTTCTTACTAACTTTTTCTCTTTCTAAAATTGGAAGATAAATAAAAGATACACAAACCTTTTCTCTTTCTAAAATTGGAAGATAAATAAAAGGTACACAAACCTTTTCTCTTTCTATAGCTTGTAGCTCATCCTGTGTGATTTTCTCTCTTCCCTTATCCAATTCTGTACTATCATTTGGTTTATCTTCTTTTTTATCCAATTCTGTACTATCATTTGGTTTATCTTA
>NZ_CAHJWD020000363.1 GCF_903642095.1 Bathymodiolus brooksi thiotrophic gill symbiont
TCAGAGTTTTACCTGTGCCTGCAATTAAAGTAACAGCATCATCTGCAGTTGCCCATGCCTTATTACTACCTGTGGCTACCACCCAATCTGTACCATTAGCACTAACTTGTAAGGTTTCACCAGTTGCCAAGGTAAGAGCATTAGCCAAGGACAAAGTAACTTTAACTTGAGCATCACTGGTAATACGATCACCATCTATGTCCGTGTCATTACTTATAGTCACAGTGTGTGTGCCTGCTAATACGCTAGGTGCACTGGTGTCTAAGGTGTAACCATTATCACTTAAAGTGAGCGCAGTAACATTGCCCGCTATATCAGTCACCCGAGCAGTCAGAGTGTTACCTGTGCCTGCAATTAAAGTAACAGCATTATCTGCAGTTGCCCATGTCTTATTACTACCTGTAGTTACTACCCAATCTGCACCATTAGCACTAACTTGTAGGGTTTCACTAGTTGCCAAGATAAGATCATTAGCCAAGGACAAAGTAACTTTAACTTGAGCATCATTAGTAATACGATCACCATTTATACCCGTGTCATCACTTATAACCACGGTGTGTGTGCCTGCTAATACGCTAGGTGCACTGGTGTCTAAGGTGTAGCCATTACCACTTAAGGTGAGTGCAGTAACATTGCCTGCCGTATCAACCACCCGAGCAGTCAGAGTTTTATTTGTGCCTGCAATTAAAGTAACAGCATCATCTGCAGTTGTCCATGCCTTATTACTACCTGTGGCTACCACCCAATCTGTACCATTAGCACTAACTTGTAGGATTTCACCAGTTGCCAAGATAAGATCATTAGCCAAAGACAAAGTAACTTTAACTTGAGCATCACTGGTAATACGATCGCCATCTGTGCCCGTGTCATTACTTATAACCACAGTGTGTGTGCCTGCTAATACGCTAGGTGCACTGGTGTCTAAGGTGTAGCCATTACCACTTAAGGTGAGTGCAGTAACATTGCCTGCCGTATCAA
>NZ_CAHJWD020000364.1 GCF_903642095.1 Bathymodiolus brooksi thiotrophic gill symbiont
TTTTGAAGAAATGATATGAATATCCATTGAAATTTTCAAGTTTCAGAACTTTTTTTATATATGACTACAAAATTTTACTGAAAATTTCAGAAATGTCCTAAAATGCATATTTTAGACCATGGCTAAATGAAAATCATTTTAATTCCTTTATGCAAACAAGTTTATATCTTGGGTACTGGAAATACATTACATAAATAAGGTTAAAAGTACTTTCAATAAGTTTGAACATAAAACTTTGTTATGGGAGCCAAAATTATATCTTCCTGTCTGTGAATTATCACCATAGTGGAAAATCAGTATGTATCTTTTATATAAAAAGCTTTCCATTTAAATAAGTGTCATTTCAGTAGCATTTTTAGTTTGGATCCTGTAAGTATGATACATAAACAAGGTTTTTAAAAAATAATATGAAGATCCATAGAAATTTGCAAGTTTCAGAAACTTTTCTATATATGTGACTATAAAATTTTACTGAAATGTCCTGAACTGCATATTTTAGACTATGACTAAATGAAAATCGTTTTCAATTTCCTTATGCAAACCAAGTTTATTTCTTGACTATTCTAAAAACATTACATTAACTAGTTTTTTACTACATTTCAACAATTTTGGACATAATTTTTAGTTCAGGGAGCCAAAATTATACTTTACTATCTTAGAATTATCAACATAGACATGATAGAGGGAAATCAATATGTATTTTTCATATAAAGGCTTTCTATTTAAAGAATTGTCATTTGAACTGCTTTTTATCCCCTCGCCAACGAAGTTGCCAAGGGATATAGTAACGCTACCGTCCGTCCGTCACATCCTTGTGAACACTCTAGAATCAACATCCTTCAATGGATTTTGACCAAACTTGGTACATACTTAGTCCTTAAGA
>NZ_CAHJWD020000365.1 GCF_903642095.1 Bathymodiolus brooksi thiotrophic gill symbiont
AACTCGCCTCCAAACACCCCACACAAACCACCATCGTGCAAATGCAAAAAGACGGCACCTACCGAGTGGTTTACGGATCCAGCCTTAGAGGTATTACAGGCAGAGTCAAAATGGTGGTTGTGGGTTACGGCAGAGAAGAGGGCGACACTCAAACACTGGGAGGTAGAACCGCTGATGAATTAAGTGCAAATATTACCAAACTCAATCAGGGCTTAAACCCAGTTACAACAACAATAGGACGCACCAGCCTTGTAGGTTGCAATTTGGAAAGCGACAATCCTACTGATAATGCCGATAGCCAATACGGTAAACAAGTGTTGCAAAAACTTCATCAAAGGGGTATTGGTGTTGACTTAAGCGTTAGAAGTAGTTATGTTGGCATTCAACCAGACGGCACAAAAGTTACTTCGGATACAGGCGTAGACAACTGGAAACACAAAGACAACAAGAACAAAACTATTTATAGTTATGGCAAGGATGACAAAATAGAAAGTAAAGTATATGACAGCAAAGGAGTGCTAGTTAAATACAACGGACAATATTTAGACGGCACAAGATACAAAAGCAATGTCATTGTTCAAAATAGCAACAATTCTACCGTGGTTGAAGCCGCTAACGCCTTATTCAATAAACATCCTGATACCAGCATTATCGTTAAATTTGACCAAAACGGCAACCTTGTTACCCTGAAAGGTGAAACTTACACCCCAACAGGGGACATTCGTGTTAATTTTGTTGATCACGGTGCTGATTTAACTCAAGAAGGCGCACAATCATTAGTAGATAAAGCNAAAATACTACAACAAACCTACAGCAATGATAACACCAGAATCAAGCGTATAGCTTTGGTTGGGTGTGATACCGATGGCGTTAGTCAAGGTCTAACTCGAAACTTTGCCCGTATTGTTTATAACGACATACCAGCCCTACAGCACACAGAAATTACTGGTAGGACAGGGCAAGTGCAAGTGAATGACGATGGCACCAAGACCATGACGACAGACGGCACT
>NZ_CAHJWD020000366.1 GCF_903642095.1 Bathymodiolus brooksi thiotrophic gill symbiont
TCACATGGCCCTTTGGGTCAGGTGAGCTAAAAATGATGAATCTGTCAAAAAATCTTTTGATATTTTAACTATATATGAAAAAGCCTCTGGTTCAAAAGTCAATTATGAAAAGACAAAAGGTATGTATATTGGATCGGCTAAAAATAACAGACCCAAGTTTACAAAAATAGTTTGGACAAAGGATAATGTTAAAACTCTTGGCATTCATCATGGTTATAATATACAAAATGATGAGATATGGAAATCAATAATAGATAAAATGAAAAATTGTGTCCACGTTTGGAAAAGTAGAAACTTGACATATACAGGAAAAACTTTAATAGTGAAAAATCTCTTGATCTCTCTTTGTGGTTACGAAATTGAAATGCGGGGAATACCAGAAAAATACGTAAAAGAAATAACAACTTTGGTATGGGGTTTTATCTGGGGAGGGGGTATTAATCAAATAGATAGGAAAGTTTGCTGCTTGGGAGTAGAAAATGGAGGCATGGGTATGATTAACATACAAGAGTTTATTGACAGCAAAAGAATTAAGCTTCTATACCGAATTTTACATGAACCATTAGAAAGTTGGAATGCAATTGGTAAGTATTGGCTCCGTAAGTTAGACATCAAGTTTAATGAAAAATATTTTGTATGTAAGTGCTCTAATGTATCAACTCTAAATTTAAATATGTTACCAATTTTTTACAAAATATGTATCCAATCATGGTCAAAATTACAGGAACTTATTCAATTGTGTAATAATGACATTGATTCCATTCTAAAAACCAGAATATTTTGTAACTCTTCAATAACTTTTAAAAACAAACCATTAGGGTTTACCTCGTTTCTGCAAAGTAACTTACGAACTATAAACGATATTTGGGATTCAAATAATACAAATTTTAAAAGTTGTCATGATATATACAATTTATTAATAGATAGGAGGAACTGTATTTCAGAGTTTTCTAAGATAAAAAAAGCAATCCCCGAAAAGTTCATAAAAGTCTTAAAAGGTGAAACTACAATAGTACCAGAACGTAGAGTTACCTTAAATATCAACGATAAGCTACAATTTTTAAATGAGTCAAATACAACTATATCACCTGATAAATTGAAAATAAAAGTAATTCAGGGAATCTTTAAACAAAATATAAAACCAAAATGTCAGATTAAGTGGGAAGAACAGTACGGGGGTAATATTGATTGGACACAAATTTGGACAAAATTAAAGAAAATCAAAGTTACTAATAAGGTCAAAGAATTCCAGTGGAAATGTCTCCATAATATAAATTATACAGAACATAGATTGAAAAAAATGAATTTGTCAAACGGAAGATGCCATCTCTGCCAAATAAGAGACAACGATGAAACGATGCAGCATCTATTTTTTAAATGTCCTTCTGTGAACAAAATTATAAAAGAAATAGAAGCAATATTTAACAGATCTGGATTAACAGCTAATATAGAAATCAAGGAATTAAATATAATGTTAGGGCTATATGGGGGTGAGGATTTAGACGTCATTTTTAATACCGTAATATTTATCTCAAAGTGGGAAATATGGAAAATACGTAATAAGGTGAAATATAACCAATCCCGAATTGGAGATCAAACAATTTTCAACACTTGGAAAAATAATTTTAAAAAACATTTACAATGCACATTACAAACTTCGCATATTAATGAAAATGATAAAAACAAATTAGAACTTTTTCGGAATAACATATGAGTATTTATTATTTATGAACATAAAGCTAATGCATGGTAATAATTGTATCGTCTAATTGTGTATATTATAATGAAATGTAAAAACAAATGAATATGAAATATGTTTAAGTGGACTTTTTATTTTTATTTTCACTTGCTACCCCTGGACAAGTGAGATTTATGTAAAACAGGGACCCTTAATGTTCACTCCTGGGCCATTAAGGTTATTGTAAACAGGAGATTTTGAATAAACTATATTATGATGAAAAAAAAAAAAAAAAAAAAAAAAAAAAAAAAAAAAATTTTTTTTTGGGT
>NZ_CAHJWD020000367.1 GCF_903642095.1 Bathymodiolus brooksi thiotrophic gill symbiont
TTAAGTAATGGCAAATGCAAGTGTCATTTAATGATTTGTTAGTTGGTTTTTTTTGTTCGGGGTGTGAGGCGTTGAGTTATGGTTTTTTGAGTTTTTTACACAAAGTATCTTCGCTCCCACACTATGCATAGAGGCTAACAAAGCCTGATATATGGCACTCTGTAACACAAAGTAGGGAAGGGTTTGTAACCCTTCCCAAAGCTGGACTTTAGATGCTAAGAGGGATTACAAACTCTTTTATATTTATGGGGGTGAATGGGGAAAAGGAAGGGTTACAAACCCTTCCCTACTTGGGGGGTGGGGAGAAGGAGGGGTTATAAATTCCTTCTTACTTGTGGAGGGGAGGAAGGGTTACAAACCCTTCCCTACTTTTGGTTGTGTTTTGGGGGTTGCTTGGTTGTGTTTTTATGATTCAATGGGATAAAAAAGTTATTTCTTTTTGATGAACTTCATTAGACGGCGTTTTTTGGCGATTTGTCTGGCGTTTAATTCATTTTTTTTGCCTTTAAATGGGTTGTCGCCACTTTTGTATTCGATTTTTAAGGGGGTGTTGGTGAGTTTTAATGCGTTAATGAAGAAGTTTTTTAAATAGCGGTCGTAGGCGTTTGGGACGCTTTTTAGGTGATTACCATGAAAGGTTAATGTTGGTGGGAATGTGTCGGTTTGGTTGACATATTTAACTTTGAGTCTTCTGCCTTTTACTGGGGGTGGTTGGTGTCCGGTGTTGGCTTTTTCTAGGATTTTGTTTAATTCTGGGGTGCTAAATTCGGTGCTGGCGTTGGTGTAGGCTTTGATAATGGGGGCGAATAATTTACCTACGCCTGAGCCGTGTAGTGCAGAGATGTAATGCACGCTGGCATAATTAACAAAGGACAATTTAACTTCTAATTTGCGTTTAACTTCTTGTTTTTGGTATTCATCTAAGCCGTCCCATTTGTTAATGACAATCAATAAGGCTCGACCTCGGTCGGCAATCATACCTAGTAAAGTTGCGTCTTGTTCAGTAACACCTTCGTGGGCATCAAGGATGAGTATAACGACATGGGAGCGTTCTAGGGCTTCGCGTGCTTTGATGATAGAAAATATTTCAATTTTTTCATGTGTGGCACGCTTGCGGCGAATGCCTGCTGTGTCAATTAAGGTGTATGTTTGTCCTTCGCGTTCAAAGGGGATGTAGATGCTATCACGGGTTGTGCCAGGTAAGTCAATTGCTAAAACACGCTCTTCGCCTAGGATGCGGTTAATTAAGGTGGATTTGCCTACATTGGGTCTACCAAGGACGGCAACGGCGATGCCTTCGACTTTTTCCGTTTCTTCGACTGCTTCGGTTTTGGGGAAAAAGGGAAGAGTGTGATCGATTAAATCTCCGATGCCTTGACCGTGTTCTGCGGAGATTAAAATGGGCTCACCCATACCTAATTCGTAGAATTCTGCTGCTAAGGATGGGTTAAGCCCTTCGGCTTTATTGCAAACCAAAACAATGTCTTTTTTAAGTTTTCTTAGTTGTGCGGCAATCTCTCTGTCTAAGCCGATGATGCCATCTCTGCTACTGACGATAAAATAAATAATATCAGATTCTTCTAATGCATTTAGCACTTGTAGTTGAATGCCACTGTCAATGACATTATCTTGATGGGTTAAGCCACCTGTGTCAATAATGGTGGCAAAAGTTTCACTGTCTTCATCGAACAAAATTTCTGCATATTGACGGTCTCGTGTCAGCCCTTCAAAATCAGAAACCAAGGCTTGGCGTGATTTACTTAGGCGATTAAAGAGAGTGGACTTACCAACATTTGGTCGCCCAACAAGAGAAATAATAGGCATCTAGGACTTAATTAATATCGTTGAGTTTAATTTCGATTAAGTTTTTTAATTCTGACTTATAGGATAATTTGCTGGAGGCTAGTTGGTAGTGTTTTTTGGCGGCGGGAAGGTCATTTTTTGCAAAGTAAGCATCGCCTTTGATGTGGTTGTATAGGGCACTAAATTCTTTATTGGTATTGTTGTTTAATATTGAAAGTGCTTGGTCGGCGTTTCCCATTTCTAAGTGTAAATTGGCAATTCTAAGTTTTACGGTGTGCATGGTAAATTCATCCTTGCTGTTGACAAGTGGGAGCAAATAATCTAATGCACCTTGGTAATCACCTTTATTTGCCGCTTGTTTTGCTGCGACTAAAGTCGCTTGTTGCGTGTAAGGGCTATCAGCATACTGCTCATTTAATGTGTTTAAATCCTTGATATTACTTGGATTGAAGGCTACTGATAGGTAGTGAGTCCGTGCTTGTATGGCTTTCTTGTATTGTTGATTATCATAATAATCAAATCCCCAAATTCCTGAAAAACCTAGGGCAACGCCAGCAATAATTTGCAGTGCATTTCCTTTGATCCACTTTTTAATTTGCTCGGCTTGCTCTTCTTCGGTTTTGCCTACTTCGATAAAATTTTTCATTTTTTATTGTCCTTTCTTAAAATATTGTATTGCATCTTCAAGGTGCATTTGTTGCTGTTCACCTTGGCTTTTTAAGGGCTTAATTGCCACTTTGTTATTGTTTAACTCTTCTTCGCCTAAAATAATTGCAAAATCTGCTTTGGTTTTGTCTGCTTTTTTGAATTGTGATTTGAAACTGCTCAGCGAGGTGTCATTATAGAGGATTATCTCGGGTAATGCTTGCCGTAGTTGTTCAGCAATTTGTAATGATTTTAATTGTGCCTTATCACCTAGTGACACCATGTAAATAGACAAAGGCGGTGTGCCGATAGACAACCCTTGCTCTTGCAATAGTAAAATCAAGCGTTCTAGCCCTAGGGCAAAGCCAACGGCAGGGCAGGGCTTGCCTCCCATTTGCTCTACCAAACCATCGTAACGACCGCCTGCACAAATTGTGCCTTGTGCACCTAAATCGGTGGTCGTCCATTCAAATACTGTGCGATTATAATAATCTAGGCCCCGCACCAAGCGTGTGTTAATCATATAAGTAATATTTAAACAATCTAAATAGGCTTTAAATTCTTCAAAATGCTTAGCAGATGCTTCATCAAGGTGATCTATTAATTTCGGTGCAGCTTCAATTAAGTTACGCAAATCTTCATTTTTAGAGTCTAAGATTCTGAGTGGATTGGTTTCTAAACGCCGAGTGGAATCTTCATCCAGTTGGTTTTTGTGTTGGGTGAAGTAATCTACTAATAGGATGCGATAATTTGCTCGTGCTGCAGCTGAACCGAGGGTGTTAATTTCTAAAGTAATATTTTTTAAACCTAGGTTTTGCCATAGCGTCTGTGTCATTGCGATGAGTTCCGCATCTATTTTGGCATTATCAACACCAAAAACTTCTGCACCGACTTGGTGAAATTGACGATAACGACCTTTTTGCGGGCGTTCGTGGCGAAACATTACACCTTGATAAAATACTTTTTGAATGCCTTCTCTGGGTAAATTATGTTCAATCATTGCTCGCACTACGCCAGCGGTATTTTCAGGTCTGAGGCTTAATAAATCTCCATTTGAATCTGCCCAAGTATACATTTCTTTTTCCACAATGTCTGTTGCTTTTCCGATGGCTCGATGAAAGGTATCAGTTTTTTCTACCACAGGGGTGCGAATGTTTTTGAAACCGTAAGAGACAAACAAATCAATGATTGTTTTTTCTAATGAGAGCCACAAAGTGGAATCCTTGGGAAGGATGTCATTCATTCCACGAATGGCGTTGATTTTGTTCGACATGATAAAGTTTAATAAAAAATTGCGTTTATTTTACTTTATGAGACCTTGGTATAAATATCCATATTTACACAAAATTTTCTTTTATTAGAGATTTTTGTATAAATTATGAATAATCATTAAGAATTTATATTTATACAAGGGTTTTTATTTGCAATACCATTTGGCACATGCCCAGTAGAAACATATTGAGCAGCTGATTGACAATGTTGATGCTGATCGTCAAAGAAAATATCGGCACCAAATTTTTTTAAAAACATACCTTTGTCAAGCCCACCTAAAAAGAAAGATTCATCAATACGAATATCCCAAGCACGCATAGTGTGAATAACCCGTTTGTGCGATGGCGCTCCTCTGGCGGTAACCAATGCGGTTCTAATGGGGTTGTCTTGCTCTGGAAATGAAGATTGGATATTGTGTAATGATTTTAAGAAGCATTTGAATGGGCCTGATTTAAGCTCAACATTGGCAAATTTTTCTTCATTTTCTGAAAAGGCATCAATACCGTGCTGTTGATAGACTTTTTCCGCCTCATCGGAAAACAATACTGCATCACCGTCAAAGGCGATTCGCAGTTGTGTTTTGTGAGTGTGTTTAGACCCAGTGCCGACTATTGAGGCGGCGGCAAAACCAGATTCAAGTGCTTTTTGCACATCTTCATAATGACTGGAGAGGAATAAATCTGCTTCAAAGGCATCTAGTAAGGTGTGCGTTGGCTCGCCACGGGTAAAGGCAGCCCGTTCAATTTTTAAGCCATAATGTTCGATTGAATTAAAAATACGCAAACCTGTATCAGCACTGTTGCGAGAGAGCAAAATAACATCAATGGGATTATTTTTGTTATTTAAAGCCAGTAGTTTTTTCACCAAAGTAAAACCAACACCCGGTTTTAATACCACGCCTTCATTTTCTTGCTGATGTTTGGCATACGCTTCCACCCCTTTTTCTTTGTAGATTTTGTGGGATTCGTCCAAATCAAATAATGCTCTTGATGAAATGGCAACAACCAATTTTCTTTTTGTGCCTACCGTGTCTGCCATAACATTCCTTTGTATTTTCCTAAGCAATAATTTAACCATTTTTCCATAAAAGTATTGAGCTCCCACTGTATATTCATATCGTTGCATTGTGCAAGATATGGGTGCGAATTATTGAGTGTGGTTTCATTACAAACCGACAGCACTTCTAATAATTTAGCGTCAAAAAATACCTTAAATTTAATATCAGGTCGGTTGATTGTGCCTGATTCTAAGATATGTGTGAGAACAAAAGTCCCTGTGTAAGGCGTTCTTTCTTCAATAAATAAATACAAGTCTTGCTCATTGTCATGGTATATCACGCTATCGTGTGTCATTTCTTTAAGCGTGGGAGCAAGTTCTAAACTCTTTTGATAATTTAACTCAAACAAGGCTGAGACTTCTGAGTAAGTTTTAGAATGGTGTTGCGTATACAAGGATTTAAGGAATTTATCTTCTATATCCATTGTGTTTTATACTCCAAATGACCGTTATTATGTAGCGTGTAATGATTAAAACCAATGCGTTTTTCATCGGTAAATTGCACGGCAGTTGACGGGCAGGCAATAATTTTTAAACCGTTTCTTTCAAATTCTGCTGATTCATGAGCATGACCAAATAACACGGCTTGTATTTTAAGGTATTTGTCTAGGATTGTAAATAAATCCTGTGGGTTTTCCAGAGAAAGGGAATCATCCCAAGTGCTACACATTGGCACAATCGGGTGGTGTAATACGACCAAAATGTATTTGGATTTTGAATTGCTTAGTTGTTTATCCAATTCAAGTAACACATCTTTTGTTAAATAACCACTGGTTTTTTTTGCCTGCACCGAGTTAACGCTGATAATCTCCCACACACCAATTGATATTTTATTAAACAAATACGCTGGAAATACAGTAGCAAGGTTGTGGGCATCATCATGATTACCTGCGAGGACAAAAATGTTACTTTGAACAGGGGTAAGCAGTTTTTTTAATTTTTTGTAAGAAGTAAGTGTGCCATGATGTGTTAAGTCGCCACTAATCAGCAAAGCATCGCTCTGCATGGGGGCGATTTTATCAATAATATGTGCTAGATTTTGGTGAGTATTAACCCCCAATGATTGCTCGGTGTCATCAATATGACAATCGCTGATTTGGATAAAGTGGTGCATTTTATTCACCACTAACAACGGACACGCGACCGCTGATACCAGTTAATAATTCATAACTAATGGTGTTACTATATTTTGCCACGGTTTCCACCCGAAGTTTTTTATGACCCCATAAAATTGCTGTATCGCCAATTGACACTGTAGCATTGCCTATATCTATCGTTATCATATCCATAGAAACACGACCTACTAAGGGACACAGAATATCGTTAATCAACACAGGCGTGCCATTTTTTGCGTGCCGTGGGTAGCCATCGCCATAGCCAATGCCAATAATGGCGATTGTGGTTTGTTGGTCGGCAACCCAAGTTGCACCATAGCCAACTGATGTGCCTGCTTGAATTGTTTTAATTGCTATTACTGGTGCAGACAGTTGCATAACTGGTTGCAAATTGTAATTGTTATCTGCAATAGGCGATGCGCCGTAGAGCATAATACCGGGGCGTATAAATTCAAAATGTGATGCTGGATTTGACAAAATCGCTGCAGAATTTGCCATAGAACGATTGATTGTATCACTGGTTAATTGTTCAAATGTTTCCAGTTGCAATGAATTCATTGGATGATTTAACTCATCTGCACAGGCAAAATGACTCATAACGCATTCAATGGTAATTAGTGAATTGGATTTAAAACTAGACAAACAATGCTGGTATTCGTCATCTGATAAGCCAAGCCTGTGCATGCCTGTGTCAATCTTTAGCCAAACGCTTAGTGCTTGCGTATTGTTATTAATTAATGCGATTTGTGCAGGGTGGTGTATGACAATTTGACATTTTAAATCAATGGCTTGTTGTAATTCTTGAGAGGAGTGAACGCCTGATAATAATAAAATAGGCTGGCTGGTTATTTGTCGTAATTTCTGAACTTCTGATAATCCACTTACTGCCAATATATCGGCATTTTTAATTAAGGGTGTAATCAAATCTAGGTGATGACCGTAGGCATTGGCTTTGACCATGGCAACTATTTTTGCTGACGATTTGTTTTTAACAATGGATAGGTTATGCGTTAGTGCAGATTGGGAAATTAAGGCAACAGCAGGCATATTTTTTAGCGTTAAAATTCTTCTGTTTCGAAGTTGGGTGCATTGTGAGCATCAGCAGCATTTATTTGCCAGTCTTCAGGTGCATTTTGCATTTGGTCATCGTGAGCCAGATTTTCAAAACGGGTGTATTCTCCAATCCACGATAATTTAATGGTGCCAGTTTCACCGTTACGGTGTTTGGCAATTTTTAAATCTGCTTTACCAATTTCTTCAGGGTCGGAGTAACTTTCATCGTGATATTGCTCATCTCGGTAAACAAAGGCGATAATGTCCGCATCTTGCTCAATCGAACCTGATTCACGCAAATCTGACATTTGTGGCATACGCCCTTTGTTTGCTTTAGGGCGTGATTCAACGCCACGATTAAGTTGCGATAGGGCGATTACTGGCACATTGATTTCTTTGGCTAATGCTTTTAATGATCTGGATATTTCAGAAATCTCTTGCACTCGATTTTCACTTTTTCCATGCACCGTCATTAGTTGTAAATAATCCACCATAATAACGGCTAATTCTGGATATTGTCTTTTGACCCGACGGGCTTTTGCACGGATTTCTGTCGGTGTAATAGAAGGGGTTTCGTCAATTAAGATGTTGTTTTTTTCCATGGCACTGATTGAATGGCTAAAACTGTTCCAATCGGTTTCTGTCATTTCACCTGCACGGATTTTTTTACTATCAATATGTCCAAATGAGGAAATCATCCTAAGGATGAGTGCATCAATCGGCATTTCTAGCGAAAATACCAATACTGGCTTGCTTTGCTCAATCGCCACATTGCCGACAATGTTCATCGCCAATGCTGTTTTCCCCATAGAAGGGCGACCTGCAATAATAATCAAATCGCCTTTTTGTAAACCTGAGGTTTTTTTGTCTAACTCGGTAAAGCCTGTCTCTAATCCCGTTAACGACCCCGCTGTTTCTGCCCATTCCTGCACTAAATTAACCACATCTTTTGCTTTGTCTTTGACATTGATAACCCCTTGCTTGCCACGGGTAATTTGTTCTGCAATTTCAAATATTTTTCTTTCAGATAAGTCAATTAATTCTTGTAATTCAATGTCTTTTGGATGGTAAGCAGAATTAGCAATTTCTTGACTGATTACAATTAACTGGCGATAAACGGAAAGTTCACGCACATGCTGAGCGTAGGTTTTGATATTTGAAATGCTTGGCGTATTTTCAGCAATTTGTGCCAAATAAGCAAAACCACCCACCGTTTCGTCATCGCCTGTTTTTTTGAGCCGTTCTTTAACCGTCAAAATATCCACAGGCTCATTGTGTTCCAATAGGATGTGAATGGCATCAAAAATAACACGGTGAGAGGTGTTGTAAAAATCTTCTGTTACCAACACATCTGCCACTTCATCCCAAGCCTCGTTATGTAGTAACAAACCTCCAAGCACGGATTGCTCCGATTCAATGGAATTTGGCGGTATTTTAATGTTTTCGATGTTCATAATGATTAATAAGCATTTCTCTTGAAATAAAAAAACCCTCAATAAGAGGGTTTTTATTTTAACTTAATTACCCTTTAAGAGGTAATTGCTGGTTGTTTTTTATTGCTCACCTTCTGAGGCTTCAACAATGACCTTAACAGTAATGTTAATATTGCTGTGTAGCGTAATGTTAACATCGTATTCACCAATATGATGAATTGCTTCAGATAAGTTAATGTTGCGTTTTTCAACTTCGTGACCCAAGTCAGCCAAGCTTGCAACAATATCTGCGGTGGTAACAGAACCGAACAACTTACCTTCTTCGCTTGCATTTGCTTTAAGCGTGCAAACCACTTCTGTCATTGATTCTGCTTTTTCTGTTGCCGCTTTAATCATTGTCATTTCTTTTGCTTCTAAGTCTGCCTTAATTATTTTAAATTCAGCCATATTAGCCGCTGTTGCAGGCTTAGCCTTTCCTTGCGGAATAAGGAAGTTGCGTGCATAGCCAGATTTAACATTAGCAATGTCACCTAAGCCACCTAATTTACCAATTGTTTCTAATAAAATTACTTGCATGATTAACTCCTATTTTTTATGCTTATCAGTGTAAGGAATCAACGCTAGGAATCTAGCACGCTTGATTGCAGTCGTCAATTGACGCTGGAACTTAGCGTTTGTCCCTGTTGTTCTTGATGGCATAATTTTACCGCCTTCCTCAATGTTCTTTAGTAACACCTCTATTTCTTTGTAGTCAATTTCTTTAACGCCTGCTGCCGTGAAACGACAAAAAGTGTTGATTTTAATTAGAGGTCTACGCTTTCTTTTTTGTTGCTTAGCCATAATAATCTCCTATCGCTTGTGTTTATTTTTATTTTCGTCTGAGTCTTTGGCAGTCATCATAATTGAAGGCTCAGTAATTGCTGCTTTTTTAGAAATAATTAAATTTCTTAAAATGGCATCATTAAAACGAAAGTTATAATTTAATTTATCAAGCGTTTCTTGATTACATTCAATATTGAACATTAAGTAATGTGCCTTGTAAATTTTCTTGATTGGATAAGCGAGGTGCTTACGACCCCAGTCTTCTTCACGGTGGACGCTACCGCCGTCAGAGGTAATCATTTCTTTGTATTTGTCTAGCATTGTGCCAACCTGTGCAGATTGGTCGGGATGCACAATTAGTGTAATCTCATAGTGTCTCATGAGTGTTTTCTCCTTATGGTTATTAAAAAAAATAGCTTGCCAAGTTAGCACTTGGTCAAGCAAGGGAATGTTCATTATACACACTTTATATGACTTTCCTAATCCAAGTACTTAAATTCAAAAATAGAGATTATAAGCCTAGCACCTACCTTTTTTTTCTTGGGTGAAAAAAATAGCCGTTGAACTTAGGGTATGAGAGCAAGCAACGCAATCAAGCGACTTAATTAAAGCGTCAAATAATGCACAAAATCGATTAAAAACAATATTTTCTAATTTTTTTTAGACTGCCACTAAAAAAACTAAACCCCACTCCGATGCATTAGTAAAACACCATGATGCCATTTTCAAAAAGTAAGAGCATTTGCCCAACAATTAGAAAATCAATTGTTGGCTGAGTAATGATTGATAAAATCCATAGATTGCTGATTGGAAAATGGTTTTTTAGGCAGGAAAAATTATTTAGAATAGGAGTGGCTTATATTTGGACTGAGGTTTATTGCTTGTGTGTTGTTAATTTAATCAATAGGCTATAATATTCATTTTTTTTGTATAAATATTACAATAAACCATGTTTGAACAAACTTTTAAAAATATAGACGACATTCTGCACAAAGACAGCGGTTGTGGCAGTGAATTAGATTATGTGGAGCAAACCTCGTGGATTTTATTTTTAAAATATTTAGATGATTTGGAAAAAGACAAGCACACCGAGGCACAACTCTCAGGCACCACTTACCAACAAATTATCGGGGAAAAATTCCAATGGCACCAATGGGCTGCCCCTAAACTGGAAAACAACAAAATTGATCACAACGCAAAAACAGGTGATGACCTTGTAGATTTTGTAAACAACGAGCTGTTTCCTTATTTTAAAAAGTTTAAAGGCAACGCCGAAAACGCCAATACCATTGAATATAAAATTGGTGAAATTTTTAGCGAATTAAAAAACCGCATCCAAAGCGGCTACAATTTGCGTGAAGTGGTTAATTTAGTTGACGAGTTACATTTTAGAACCCACAAAGAAAAACACGAAATGAGTCATCTTTATGAGGGCAAAATCAAAAATATGGGCAACGCTGGACGCAATGGCGGTGAATATTACACCCCTCGCCCCCTCATTAAAACCATCATCAAAGTGGTTGCTCCCGTCATTGGCGATACCATTTATGACGGTGCCGTAGGGTCAGCAGGTTTCTTGGTAGAAGCCTTTGAATATCTAAATACCAAAGGCCTTTCTGCCAGTCAAGCTGAAATTTTGCAAAAAAATACCTTTTATGGCAAAGAAAAAAAATCCCTCGCCTATATCATCGGCATTATGAATATGATTTTGCACGGCGTAGAAGCCCCCAATATTATTCACAGCAACACCCTCGCTGAAAATCTGGCAGATATTCAGGAAAAAGACCGCTACCATGTGATTCTAGCAAACCCACCTTTTGGCGGCAAAGAACGCAATGAAGTGCAACAAAACTTCCCGATTAGAACAGGCGAAACAGCCAGTTTATTCCTGCAACATTTTATCAAGATTTTAAAAGCAGGCGGCAAAGCAGGCGTGGTAATTAAAAACACCTTTTTAAGCAATACCGATAATGCCTCCATCGCCTTGCGAAAAGAGTTATTAACCTATTGTAATTTACACACCGTGCTAGATTTACCCGGTGGCACTTTCACAGGCGCTGGCGTTAAAACCGTCGTGCTATTCTTCGAAAAAGGCAACGCCACACAAAAAACTTGGTTCTACCAACTCAATTTAGACAGAAACCTAGGCAAAACCAACCCACTCAACGAAAAAGATTTAGCCGAATTCATCACCCTACAAAAAACCCAAGCAAACAGCGAAAATTCTTGGACACTAAACATTGCCGACCTCGACCAAAAAACCCTAGATTTATCCGCAAAAAATCCCAACACACCCGAAGAAGCGCCCTTGAGAACGCCAGAAGAAATTTTAGAAAATATGACAGAACTTGATAAGGAAAGTGCGACACTTTTAAAAAGCGTTCAAAAATTGTTATGAATAAAAAAAGTAAAACCCAGCTTTTTCAGAATCAAAATATTAGAGCACATTGGGACGAAGAAAATGAGAAATGGTTTTTTTCCGTGCAAGATATTGTTCAAATATTATCAGAAAGCAACAATGTAAAGCAATACATTAAAAAAATGCGTAGCCGAAATACCGAGCTAAATACCAACTGGGGGACAATCTGTACCCCCCTTGAAATGATAGCAGCAGATGGCAAAAAGCGTAAAATACAAGCCGCAAATACCGAAGGAATTTTAAGGATTATTCAATCTATCCCGTCTCCTAAAGCCGAGCCCTTTAAACTTTGGTTGGCAAAAGTTGGGGCAGAAAGAATATCGGAAACCGAAGACCCAGAACTGGCTTTTGATAGAGCAATGGCAACTTATCTTAAAAAAGGCTATTCTAAATCGTGGATCAACCAACGCCTAAAAAGCATTGAAATCAGAAAAGACCTCACCGATGAATGGCAACAGCGAGGCATAAAAAAAAGTTTGGAATATGCTATTTTAACTGATGAAATCACCAAGGCGTGGACGGGTAAATCCATCAAAAACTACAAAAAACTCAAAGGCTTAAAACAAGAAAACCTACGAGATAATATGAGTAATCTTGAGCTGGTGCTTAATATGTTAGCTAAAGCCTCAAAAGGCGGCGGTGTTGCTCAAAAAGCCCGACTGGAAATTGAAAAGCAAACAGGTAAAAAAGTAATTGGCGGTAAAAATTTTCAGAATCTTTTAGAGGGTAAAAGAGATGAATGAAAATAAACCGTTGCCAAAAGGGTGGGAAGTTAAGAACTTGGGAGATATAGGTAAAATATTTAATGGTAATAGTATAAATGCAACTATTAAAAAGGAAAAATACTTAAATATTAA
>NZ_CAHJWD020000368.1 GCF_903642095.1 Bathymodiolus brooksi thiotrophic gill symbiont
TGTTTGGAGGCGAGTTTAAAGGTGCTGTTTTTAACATTCTCGTCGGATTCGGTTTGGATTAGGACTTGGTGGTCGTGATTGGCTAAACTGGGTTTGGTTTTTTGAGATTCTTCTGTTAGTTTGGTGGTTTGTTCTTGGCTTAGGGTGTCCCAGTTTTGTAGAGGGGTGTTTTTGTGGGGGGTGGTTTCGGCTAGGTGTAGAGGGTGTTCAGATGTTCTCACAACCTCACCTTTATAATTATATTCTAATATTGGTTCATTTGGATCTTTGCTAAGGAGTTTTCTATCTTCATTAGAAAGTTCAATAGAGACATTAAGCTTTGTAGATAAAAAACTAATCATATTTTTACGATAATCATCATTCGTTCTTGACGGGAGAAAAACCTTTACTGAGCTAATAGGGTGATCGCTTATTTTTACTGCAGATTCTATTTGTGACAACAGTTCTTCTTGAGGATAATTATTATTATGTTCTATATAAGCATGCATTTCAACGCCAGGGCTAAATTTCATGGGAGATCGAATGTTGTCAAGCTCGCCTTCTTGGCTAACCACAAGAGAAATTATATTTTTCTCATTTTTTTCATTAAAGGTGAAATGATTTTTGCGTGCAAACACCTCTATTTCTTTGGCATCCTTATAATAATAAGTTACTACACCTTTTTGTTCCCCTGTATCACTATACGACAAAACATTGGTATCAGTTTCTTGGCTTAATTCTTGCACAAGTTTACCGTAAGTAAGCATATCCTTTCCAACGCTCCAATCTTGATCTTTAACCATTTTTAAATTTACTTGTTTTAATAAAGCCTTATTGGATAACTCTTTTTTAAAATCTAATACTATTTTTTTAATCTGTTCAGGAGTGCCATTAGCCTTAACTCTAATCTTTAAATTACCTGTTAGCTCTATGGGTCTCTTGTTGTCTTGTGTTTTTTCTACTACTAATTCACCATCCTCACCAACAGTGATAACTGCATGGTAATGATCATCTGTATAAGATTCCCTTGCTAAGGTTGCTTTACCTGTTGTTTCATCATAAACCCAAGTATCCTTAGTGCCATTGATATGATACATATCATTATTTAACTGTCTACCTGCAGTAGTTGCTCTTGCAAAGGTTGCTCTAGCGCTAACTCTTTCAATTGACTTAATATTTTTTTCTCTATACCCCTCCAAAACTTCTTTTCCAAAATCAAAACCAGGATTGCACCCTTTTATACTAGTTTTTGTGATTAACACGCCATCAGGTAAAAATTTATTTAGTCGAGCAGTTATATCAACAATATCGGAAGAACTTCTTTTTCCTATTGTTTTATTTACATTATTACCGTGTCCTTGAAATTCAAATTCAATCTCTCCCTTTGGTATTTCGTTAAATTTAAGTCCATACACAATCCGATATTCGCCCTCTTTATTCATATGAATAAGAGTAGAGTTTTCGAAGTACTTGCCTGTCGAATTTGCTGAATTTTCAGTTATAAGATTATCATCTTCTAATTGAATAATAACACGATGTATATATTTTGCATCAGGGGTGCTATATGCATCTGATATCTTTCCTTGACCCCATAAAAAAATGTTAGAGTTCTTAGCAAGGGAAATTTCCTCAGATAATGTTTCTAAGCTACTTTCAGCCACATATTTTCGATCATTGCTTTTAAAAAACATATCATATCTATTTATTAACATTTCCATGTCGCTCTTTATATTTTCATAGCTCAATATTTTTCTGTCAATATCTAAATCAGCAGCATCCTGAAATCGATCACTTGTAAATGATAATAATTTATCTGTTGTTTCTATGAATAGTTTAGCCAAGACATTGTTTAACGCCTTTAGATCTTCTTTAGTAGCCAAATCTAAATTCTGCTCTAAATATTTAGTAAGATCTCGATGTGCTTGTTGCAAAAAATCGCTTTTAGTTTCGAAATGTTTAGCTTCTTCAGATGGTGTTGCTTCCGCTCTCTCAATACGCTCTTTGATATCAAGCAAAAATGCATGAGTGTCCCCAGTTTTCTCTTTTTCAATAAGTGTATTTATAAGTTTTATACAGTCATCATAAATGTCTAACGGATTCTCTAAAGAGTCGCTATAACGCTTAACCCTCTCAGTTTTTTGGGCAATTTCCCCTTTGTCATTATCCCAACTGTAAATCGTTTTAGTGCCGTCTGTCGTCATGGTCTTGGTGCCATCGTCATTCACTTGCACTTGCCCTGTCCTGCCAGTAATTTCTGTGT
>NZ_CAHJWD020000369.1 GCF_903642095.1 Bathymodiolus brooksi thiotrophic gill symbiont
CTATTGTTCCACGAGGATATCATCGACCCAGTAGTCAGTGTTTCTATCATTGGGTAGATACGACTGTTAGTTTACTATTAGTCCACGAGGGTATCATCCGCCTAGTAGTCAGTGTTTATATCACTGGGTCGATACCACTGCTAGTGTACTATTAGTCCACGAGGGTATCATCCGCCCAGTAGTCAGTGTTTCTATCACTGGGTCGATACCACTGCTAGTGTACTATTAGTCCATGAGGGTAGTATCCACCCAGTAGTCAGTTTTTCTATCACTGGGTCGATACCACTGCTAGTGTAGTATTAGTCCACTAGAGTATCATCCGCCCAGTAGTCAGTTTTACTATCACTGGGTCGATACCACTGTTAGTGTGCTATTAGTCCACGAGGGTATCATCCGCACAGTAGTCAGTGTTTCTATCACTGGGTCGACGCCACCGCTAGTGTACTATTAGTTCACGAGGGTATCATCCGCCCAGTAGTCAGTGTTTTTATCACTGGGTCGATACCACTGCTAGTGTACTATTAGTCCACGAGGGTATCATCCACCCAGTAGTCAGTGTTTCTATCACTGGGTCGATACCACTGTTAGTGTACTATTAGTCCACGAGGGTATCATCCGCCCAGTAGTCAGTGTTTCTATCATTGGGTCGATACCACTGTTAGTGTACTATTAGTCCACGAGGGTATCATCCGCCCAGTAGTCAGTGTTTCTATCACTGGGTCGATACCACTGCTAGTGTACTATTAGTCCACGAGGGTATCATCCGCCCAGTAGTCAGTGTTTCTATCACTGGGTCGATACCACTGTTAG
>NZ_CAHJWD020000370.1 GCF_903642095.1 Bathymodiolus brooksi thiotrophic gill symbiont
ATTTAATAAAAAGTAAGTTTATTTACATTTTTTTTTTTTTTTTTTCAATTATATAATTTTGTTGTTTATGAATGTAAAAAAGGGTGATAAGTTAAATTAGTAAAATATCTTTTATTGTTAACACACCAAATGATCATCAAAATTAAACATTTTCAAATCCACTTCTTTTATATTATATACAATACAAATATTGTGAGCATAAAATTGTAATACATGTACCTGTAAATTACAGTTATCATTTTTATAGCCAAAGGGAGATAACTCAAATCATATTACCAATCAATGAATCTCTTAAATTTTCTGCTGTACCCTAAAAATATCTAATCGTCAAATGAAACCTTTCAAAACGGTTTATTTTTTAATATTGGATATTTTCATTTATTAGTAATTTATTAATTCTATGTAAGATTAAATAAATACTTTAAAACTATGAATTTACAAAATGTATAACTCTCTTTTTTTGGTTTGGTTTTAAAAATCAGTGCTAATTTTCTTTTTTTCAAATGTATATGTAAAATATCAGATTGACTGCCCTCGTGTTTCAATTATTTACATGTATAAAATGTGCTATCTTAAGTGTATGAATGAGTGTAGTGGTATGGTTTGTGTATCTGTGTTCTTGGTTGTATTGACTTGTAACTTGCTCCTATTGGTATATCAACATGTTAATATAACATAATGAATAACCATATACAAATTTTGTCTATGAATGTAAGGGGTCTTTTTTCAAATACTAAAAAGAGGTCAGATGTATTTAATTGGGTCAAGGCAAAGAAAATCTCCATAGTTTGTTTTCAGGAGACACATAGTACCAAAGATGTAGCAGTCAAATGGGAGGACGAATGGGGTAGTAAATGTTTTTTTAGTCATGGTGATAGTAAAAGTGCCGGAGTAAGTGTTATGTTCAGAAATGGTTTTGATTTTAAGGTTAATGATTCTATATTAGATCAGAATGGTCGCTATATTATTTTAGATTTAACTGTTTATGAACAACGTTTAACACTAGTTTGTTTATATGGTTACAACACTGACAAACCTGAATTGTTTACTGAAATACTGCAAAAGTCTGCAGGATTTGCTAATACTAGTTTTTTATTTTGTGGTGACTGGAATGTAGTACAGAATAAATCTGATGATACTTATAATGTAATACATGACAGAAACCAAAATGCACGTAAGAAAATAGAGGAACTTAAAGAAACATTTGAATTATTAGATCCTTGGCGAACTTGTTATCCTGTGGATAAAAAGTTCACATGGCGTCAAACCTCTCCTATTAAACAAAGCAGAATTGATTACTTTCTTGTCTCAGAAGATATTTTTTCTCTCATGGAGTATACCAAAATAATTCCAGGCTATAGAACTGACCACTCTGCCATTGTTTTTAGTTTTTCTGCCTCTCCTGCTAATCGGGGAAAGGGCTACTGGAAATTTAATTCCCAATTATTGAGGGACTCAAATTATATTGATATAGTTAAAACATGCATTAGAGATACATTATCTGAATACTATTCAGTTGGAAATATTGATGATTTTCTTCATGTTGAATTATTATGTAATGATCAGGTGTTTTTTGAAATATTGAAAATGAAAATCAGAAGTGTTTCCATAACCTACAGTATAAGAAAATCTCGAGATGAAAAGGAAAAAACATTAAAACTTGAGAATGACATACAAATTTTAGAAAATCAAATGAATTTGAATCCTACTGAGTTTATTCAGGCATCTTTGAATCAGAAAAAGGGGGAATTAGAAAATCGGAGGCAGGATATAGTAGAGGGTTTACTTCTTCGATCTCGGGCCAATTGGCATGAGAATGGGGAAAGATGCTCTGAATATTTTTGTAAATTAGAAAAAAAGTCCTCTATCAACAAAACCATTTCTGAACTTATCAATGAAAAAGGTAATCATATTTCAGAACAATCAAAAATTCTATTTGAACAGGAACAATATTACAGGAAATTGTATTCATCCAATCATTTATGTGTAGATAATGATTTTTTCTTCCAGCATGATGTCAAATTAAGTGATGAACAAAAAAACTCTTTGGAGGGGAATTTATCATTCAAGGAATGTGGTGAATCTCTTAAATTAATGAAAAATGGCAAAAGCCCTGGGTCAGATGGTTTCACAGTAGATTTCTATAAATTCTTTTGGAACGATATTGGTGCTTTTGTTTTTCGGTCATTATATTTTGGCTATGAAACAGGCCATTTCTCTCAATTTCAGACTCAAGGAGTTATTACTTGTATTCCTAAGGAGAATAAAGATAGGCGATATATGAGCAACTGGCGTCCAATCAGTTTACTAAATACAGATTTAAAAATAGCTTCTGCAGCAATTGCAAATAGATTTAAACAAGTTTTAGGTGGTATTATTAGTGATACTCAAAAAGGTTTTATGAAAGACAGATTCATGGGTGAAAATACTCGTCTTCTCTATGACTTAATGCACTATTTAGAAGAAAATGATATGGATGGGTTATTATTATTAGTTGATTTCGAAAAAGCTTTTGATTCTATTGAATGGAAATTTTTACAGAAAGCTTTAAATAGTTTTAATTTTGGTCCTTCTATTTGCAAATGGTTTGAAACTTTTTATGTAGACTCTAAAAGTTGTGTGATAAATAATGGACATATATCAAACTTTTTCAATCTGGAAAGAGGCTGTCGTCAAGGCGATCCACTATCTCCCTATTTATTTATTATTGGTGTTGAGTTGCTTTCCCTACAAATTAAATCAAATCCCAAAATAAAAGGAGCATTGGTGAATGATACTGAATCACTCATTAGTCAATATGCAGATGATACATTCCTTGTACTTGATGGTTGTGAGACATCACTTAGGGAGACCCTGATTTGTTTTGAAAACTTTTATAAAGCTTCAGGTCTGAAAATTAATACATCTAAAACAAGGGTAGTATGGGTGGGAAATAAAAGGTATTCCAATCAAATTCTTTGTCCAGATTTCAAATTGAACTGGTCTGTATCCAATTTCAAACTACTTGGAATAGATTTTTCTCTTGATCTCAGTTCTATGCCTGACCTAAATTTTAGAAAGAAAATTATAGATGTTTCAAAAATATTAAAAAGCTGGCAACATAGAAAACTCACCCTTCTTGGGAAGGTAACCGTGATAAAAACACTTGCACTTCCAAAACTTATTCATTTACTTACCTCACTGCCAAATTTAAAACAATCACTGTTTAATGATCTAAATAAACTATTTTTTAATTTTATATGGGATGGAAAACCAGAAAAAATCAAACGAAATACACTCATAGCTGATTTTGAAGATGGAGGGTTAAAAATGATACATTTACAACAGTTCAATGCCTATCTCAAAATAAGCTGGATAAAAAGATTCTTTTCCAATTTGAAAGGTGGCTGGCAAAAAATCATGGCAAAGAATATAAAATATTATGGGGGTGAAAGAATTTTTTCCTTACAAAAGGAAAAGATCCTTGAAATTTCTAAAATATTCAGTAACCCATTTTGGAAAGATGTCTTTTATAGCTTGTATTTAGCAAAGCCACTTGTAAAATTGAATATAAAGGAGTGTTTATCTCTTGATCTACTTAACTTTGTATCGATTGATGATTTCCCTTTTTATATGAGATGGGAAAATGCAGGTGTAACAAACTTAAATCATATGATGGATACTGTTACAAAAAATTTCTTGACTTTTGAAAAGATTAAAACATTAATTAAAAGTAACAATTTCATTCGATATTACACATTAATCTCAAACATTCCTACTGATATTAAAAAGTGCTTAAAGGATAACATTGATAATATCAATACAGAAAATTTTCATCCAAAAGATGACTTTTTAGACAGACTAATATATACAAAAAGTTTAAAGTTTGTATATATTACTTTACTGCAGACATTAACTCATCTTCCCATTCAAAAATTTTTGAAATGGGAAGAAATACTTGGGATTGACATTGCAGACTGGTCTATATATTTTCGAATTCTTAAAAAGTGTTGTAGGAATACATATCTGATCAATTTTCAGTATAAGTTTTTACATAGAGTTATACCTACTAATACCTTTTTATTCAAAATTCATATTAAAGACACAAAATTGTGCTCATTTTGCAATGTTGAAGACGAAACGGTTGAACATTTATTTTTTAATTGTCCTTTGATATTTCCTTTCCTGAGAGCTTTCTATGACTGTCTTAAACGCTATTTTCACAATATTGAATTTCACAAAGAACAATTTTTGCTTGGATTTAAAGAAGAAAGTTTAACTCTTAACTTGCTGATCCTTATAGCTAAAAATTATATATATAAATGTAAACTAAAAGAAAAAATTCCAAATATCATAGAATTGAAGTATCGAATTAAAAATTACTATTCACTTGAACAATATATAGCCATAAAGAACAACAACTTAAAAGGTTTTGAAAAATACTGGACCCCAGTGAAACATGTTTTTCCAGATTTTTAACTATGGATAGGTACCTGGGTACACTACGTTATTTATGTTTATGTATTTATTTGTATCAATTAGGAGTAAGTTACTAAAGTCACAAAATAATAGAAGACAGATATTGTAAAGGAATGGGTGTTTTGTTTATGAAAGGGAGAGAGAGAATGTGAAAGAATGAATGTGTCTCAATTGATTTATTTATTCATGTCATATTTTGCTTATTAATTAACTTTAAAAAAATGCAATAGTCACATAATAATTATGTTGTAAATCCTTGTACATCCATGTCAGGTGGTAATGTATGGGCTTTTATATGAATGTAAATTCCTGACTATTGAAGAAACAAATAAAAAAAAAAAAAAAAAAGTTTGATTCAAATCTGTTATGTGATTTCAGAAAAAAAGATGAAAATGTGAAATTCCC
>NZ_CAHJWD020000371.1 GCF_903642095.1 Bathymodiolus brooksi thiotrophic gill symbiont
CAATCCACTAATGCTCTCACTTTAAAAGAGGGCAATATCTTATCGAATACCACAATAAGTAACTTAGTAGGTGGCACAGGTGCAGATACCATAACAGGAGGGGCGAGTGCAGATATTCTAACAGGAGGTGCGGGGGCAGATACCATAACAGGAGGGGCAGGTGCAGATACTCTAAAAGGTGGCATAGGTGCAGATACTCTAACAGGAAATACAGGTGCAGATATCTTTTACTACGGTAAAGAAAATATTACTAGAAACCTTGAAGCTGATGCTGATACCATTACTGACTTTGATGTTACAACAGACAAGTTAAATCTTATTGATGTCATATTATATGCGAGTGGTGGTATTACAGATTCAGCCAGTTTGGCTAAATATATCCATGCTGAAGCTGACACTAGTGTTGCCACCAATGTTAAGCTTTACATTAAAACCCAAGGCGATATCGGTGGCACTGTGAATGATACAAATTCAAATGTGCTTATTAATTTCACTGTAGCCGATGCTACCGCTCAAAGTGCGCTTGTTAATGCACTTTCTGATAGCACGCTTAGTGAATATATCTTATCGTAGTGTGTTTACCGACTAATCCTTAAACGATTATAGATACTATATGTCCATTGTGTTATTCTATTTCACGAATAACACACATTAATGGCTGTTCGTTTTGGCGAGAAAAATCAACAACTTGTGACATTTTTGTTTGTGCTACATCATACGAATAAATGCCACATACGCTTTCGCCATCAATATGTATTTTGAGCATAATAGCGTGTGCAACTTGTTCGGTTTTGGCAAAGAATTGTTGCAAAACTTGAATAACAAAATCCATGGTGGTGTAATCATCGTTAAGTAACAATACTTGAAACCGTTTTGGTTTTTTAAGTTTTGGTTTTGTTGTTTTAATGAGTGTTTTTGACATTATAGTATCTTGTTTATTCTATTTTTAGAGAGCTTTGCAAGTATGAACAATGGGAGGAATTCATTTTTTTTCAACTTGGTGTATTCTTTAAACCTTATTTTAATGGGGTTAAAACTGGGTTTAAAAAATTTCCAAATAAATGAAAAGTGGATTCTTGATAATTCATATTTATACAAAGGTTTCATTTTAATAAGGTAGCAGTCTAAAATTTTCATTAAAATGGCTGCTTCTTGAAATAAATTTATAAATAGCACCATTATGACAAATATTCACAGTGATAAAATCCTTATTCTTGATTTCGGCTCACAATATACACAACTTATTGCACGACGGGTGCGTGAAATTGGCATTTATTGTGAATTGTTGCCATTTGATGTTGATGATAATTTTATCAAAAAATTCAACCCAAAAGGCATTATCCTTTCGGGTGGACCTGATACTGTAACACAAAATAATTCTGCTAGAGCACCGCAAATCGTATTTGATTTAAATGTGCCTATTTTAGGCATTTGCTACGGCATGCAAACCATGGCGACACAACTCGGCGGACAAGCCACTTCGGCGGACAAGCACGAATACGGCTTTGCCAAAGTTCGAGCACGCAATCACTCACCATTATTAAGTGATATTATGGATGAAGTTAATGACGAAGGTTGTGAATTGTTAGATGTATGGATGAGCCACAGTATTGAAGTTAAACAATTACCAGAAGGATTTAAGTTAATCGCCTCTACGGAAAACTGTGATATAGCTGGATTTGCCAATGTGGAAAAACATTATTACGGCTTGCAGTTTCATCCAGAAGTAACACATACCAAGCAAGGTGTGCCTATATTGGAACGATTTGTTACTGGCATTTGTTGCTGTAAAAAAAACTGGACAACTGATAACATTATCTCAGATTTAATCCAAAACTTAAAAAATAAAATTGGCAATGACAATGTTTTACTTGGGCTTTCAGGTGGTGTTGATTCATCTGTGGTAGCAGTTCTGCTTCACGAGGCCATTGGCGACCAACTAACTTGCGTGTTTGTTGATAATGGCTTGTTACGCCTCAATGAAGGTGATGAAGTAATGAAAACCTTTGCCGAGAATATGGGTGTAAAAGTCATCCGTGCTAATGCTCAACAGAAATTCTACAAGGCTTTGGCAAATGAAAATGACCCTGAGAGAAAACGCAAAATCATCGGCCATGCTTTTATTGAGGTTTTTGAAGAAGAAGCACGCGACCTTGATGATATTAAATTCTTGGCACAAGGCACCATTTACCCTGATGTGATAGAATCAGCAGGTGCCGCTTCGGGTAAAGCCAAAGTTATCAAATCTCATCACAATGTTGGTGGCTTGCCCGAAGATTTGTCTTTTGAATTGGTTGAGCCATTGAAAGAATTATTTAAAGATGAAGTTAGGGAAATTGGCGTGAAACTCGGCATTCCTGTACATATGCTCTATCGCCACCCTTTTCCAGGTCCCGGATTGGGCGTGCGTATTTTGGGTCAAGTTAAAGAAGAATATGCTGATATTCTACGGGCAGCCGATGCTATTTTTATGCAAGAACTCTATAACCACGAGTTATACGATAAAGTCAATCAAGCCTTTACCGTATTTTTACCCGTTAAATCAGTCGGTGTAACAGGTGATGAACGCCGTTATGATTTTGTTGTGGCACTTCGTGCTGTTGAAACCATTGATTTTATGACCGCTCGCTGGGCACACCTGCCCTACGATTTCCTAGATTTAGTCTCTAATCGCATTATGAACGAAATTCCTCGCATCTCTCGTGTCGTTTACGACATTTCAGGCAAACCCCCTGCCACCATCGAATGGGAATAATGAACAAGCAAGACTCGCTCAAAATACCAGATGAAAAATGGATGGCACTCGCCTTTGAACAAGCTTTACTTGCTCAAAAACTGGGAGAAGTGCCAGTTGGGGCAATTTTAATACACGAGGGGCAATTAATTGCCAGCGCACATAATCAACCTATCAGCAGCAACGACCCAACCGCCCATGCAGAAATGCAACTGTTACGCAAAGCAGGGGCAGCATTAAACAATTATCGCCTACCAAACACCACCCTTTTTGTCACACTTGAGCCTTGCACTATGTGCTTAGGGGCGATGATTCATGCGCGTATATCTAAGGTGGTATTTGGTGCTTATGATGAAAAAACAGGCGTTTGTGGCTCTTGCCAAGACCTTACAAATAGTCAATGTTTTAACCATTCTATTGAAACCCAAGGTGGCGTGCTTGCTGATGAATGTAAGCAGTTGTTACAACAGTTTTTCCAACAGCGAAGACATTAATCTGGCAATTAAGTATTATGCCTTTAGAGGTCTTTACATAAATACTAGTAATGATAGTAAAACACTATTGTTATCAACTACTTATAAAAAATGCGAGATTTTCAGGGCTGGATAAGGTTAAAAATAGAGAGGATGAGTGTCAAAATCGTAGGTTAAACGATGTTTTTTTTAGATTTTTATATGGCAATATAGAAAGTTTTTTTTAAAAAAAATGTCGGTATTATTTAAAATAAATTAAGATATAATACTAAGTTTCTTCTAAAGTTTATATAAGATATACAAAAATCTTATTAGTTTCACCTATAATTTAAATTAAGAAAAAAATCACAAAGAGGTAATCATGCAAATAAAAACACAAAAACAAGTGGCAACACTACAAAATAAAGCGCAAAAAGTAGCGAACAATCTTGACGAAGT
>NZ_CAHJWD020000372.1 GCF_903642095.1 Bathymodiolus brooksi thiotrophic gill symbiont
CTTTAGAGGCAAAACTACCGTCGCCATTAACCGCATTGTTAGCATCTACCTCTGCACTGGTCGCTGTCGCTAAAGCAGCATTCGCTACTCCTAACGAATGTTGCCAAAACTGTGTTTTTCGATGAGCTTCAGCGTCTGCAAAGACTTTTTTAACTATTGCGTCTAGGTCGCTGGTTTGTGTCTGCAGCATTTGATGCGAATTATTAAATGTCGTTATTATCGAAGCATGAGCTTCAGTCTTTTTAACGGCATCAAGTGCTGTTATTTCTGAGAGAAACGCCGCATTAGCTTGCTTTGACGCTTCTACTTTTGCCGCTTTAACTTCCACATTAGCACTCGCCTTGTAAACAAATTCATCAGCAAGTAAGTACGCATAACTTGCCACAAGCAAAGCAGCCTTAGTTAATGCCAACTGAGGTTGCCAAAGCACCTCAGCAGCATCCTTCTCCGCCTGCGTTGCTTCTCTAGCAGTAGCCGAATAGTCAAAAGACACATTTTCCTGCCTAGCCACACACAAAAAATTCTCATAAAAACTTATTAAACAATATACGGTAGGATGAGCAGAAAACTTTACCGAAAAAGCCTGTAAAATTTGATCAACACTCATGCCAGCAAGCACCTCCACTGAATGACTAACATTATCAATGTTAATCGTATAATACCGCCAGCCAGAAGTCAATTTCGGCGTGAAAACCACCGTCTGTATTGTAATATCTCCTTCACTATGAGTCTTAGCGATGGCAAAGATATTATTCCTCACTTTTGAATCACCCGCCATAGCAACATACAATACCTCTTTAAGCGCACTATAGTTAGCTTGATGTTCGATAACTTTGTTCTTTTCAGTGTCCGTATGTTCCAGTGTTTTTAGAAAATTGATCTCTTTTAAATACTCAGCCACAACAACTTGCAGCGTAGCGGTTGGCGAATTATCCTGCTCTCTTTGTTCTTTCACTGCCTTTGCTAACTCATAAGCCTTATTAGTTTTAGAGTGCTGACTATGCCAAAAGCCTTCTAGCTTGATCATAAATTCAGCGAACTTTAAAGCATATTCTTGATGATCAATAATAGCGTTATTGATAATAGTTTCGTGTGCAGTTGTTATGGCTGCAGTTATGTGAGGACGGGCTAATTTTTCAAACTCTTTTTTGTGAATTTCAATTTTAGCTTTAAATACGCTAAGGTTGTTCCATTTTGTGGCGATAGAAACATCAGCGTCTATATTTTTTGTAATCATAGCAAGACTGCTTAAAACTTCGCTTTTAGCTGCGTCAACCACTAATTTTTGCTTGTCCCAACGAGAACCCGACTCTATTACATCAATGGCGGCATCTAAATTATTCCAACCGGTATTATCTCCGCCGCTCGTACCATTATTAAAATCGCTCGTCCTTTCAAACTCAATACGCTCAAATCGTTTCGTACCATAGTCGTAGTTTTTAAAAACCGCCTTGCCCATAGCCAGCAAATCAACCCAGCTAAAAAATATTCGACTACCAAAGTCTAAGCCACTAACGACCATCTTAAATTCGTCAGTCCCTGTACCGTCATCATCATGCAAAGTTATTTTTACTGGGACATAGTGCCCATTGTTCTTAATTAGTTTCTTATAATTAACACCGAGCCAGGTTACATCCCAAAAATGCAAGTTTTCCTTCGCTTTAATATAAATCTCAAAAGTGGTATCGCTAGTATAACTTGCCACAACTTTGTTAATATCAACAATTTCACAGCAATATTTTGGATAATTCGCCCCCGCTTGCATACTCAGCGTTGCAAATACCAGCCCCAGTGCCAGTAAAATCCCTTTAAATGTATATTTTTTCATTTTTATAACTCCATTATTAATACCAAAATTAGTACCACAAAACCCCAATTAAGGGGCTTTGGATCGATACTAACTAGAGGGCATCACTTGGTGTATTTTATTATCGTCCGCAGTTGCACCCGTGCTGACCTATCATTACTTAAGCATTACGCCTTCTTCTAACAAGATACCAAGCACTCGGCACCATTAACAAGATAAAGCCCATATCAGCTCTACCCGTAGCATTAGAATTGTAAACACAACCGCCGCCGCTACTTTTCTTAGTAACAGGCTTAGGCTTGTCGCTAGTGTTAGGCTTAGGCATGTCTGTGTCAACAGTAGCGTCAAACACCTTACTCACCTGTCAACCTGAGGTAACCATATTAATAGCCTGCTCTGTTGTTAACAACACTACCGCCTCAGTCGTGCCTAAAACATCTTGAACCATAACGCTAAGATCATTCGCATCTAATGACTGATTTGCCGTATTACCTTTCTACACTTCCGTAAGTTCAACAGTGATAAACTTCAAAGCCTCATCCTCTTGATAAAACGCAGTTTTAATACTCTCATCAAACAAACCAAACAGAATTTTAGTGATAATCACCTGCTTACCTTCTTCGTCCTGCCAATCTTTAAAACCATCCGTACTGGCAGAATTTAATGAAACGCTATTAGTCGTCTTAGTCTCTAAAATTGCCACACAAGTTGTGGTAGTCAAAGCCAAACTTTCAATAGAAAAAGTAACCAACTCATCCGGCTGACACTTAAACGCTCCAGTCTCGTCAGTAACCCCAGCTGGATGTGTAGGTGTCTGATAGTTCAACCCCTTAATCACTGGTAATTTCCAATACCCAGTCAAAATCGCCTCATCAAACACCCGTTTCGCCTCAGCCACCACCACATGAATCGCCAATGTACTAGTCACCGTCAGCAGTGCTTCATATTGCTGGTTAAATGCGGTAACTGTAACAATACCCTATTTATCCTTTTGACCGCATCAAGCGCCTGTATCTGCACACGAAACGCCGCATTAACCTATTTTCCAACTTCGAAGGCAAATCGCCATTACCACACTTATATCAATTGTGCTAACAGCGAACGCCTGCACTAATCAACCCTGTTGTCAACTATCACATGCATCTGTTTTCTCGTTTTTCTTTCTCCTTAGTTTATACCAAAATTGACACCAAAAAAAATCAATCAAGGGGTTTATAATCAAGTCTTATTGTTAATTCTCGTCAGAAGTTAACAATAAGATTGATAGAATTGCGGTTAATCTCCGCATCCGACCCGTTAATATTAAAACTCCTAAAAGCGTCAGCATGTATCTTGTGTTTAGCATGCTCAAGTTCCAAATTATAGTATTTACTAAAACTCATCCCTGCCTTAACACTTATTAAATAACCGTCGACATTGGTTTTACCGCTCTCACCATAACCAGCACCGCCCGGCATTCCACTATAATAAGAATTGTGCCACTTACCTTTAATTCTAGCGTATCCCAGTCCTAAATAAGGAGTTGCTCCTTCAATCTTGGCAAAGTTATACAACCCTCCTAAATAAATATCCGTCGTTGACATATACGATTTTGGAGAGTCAACCACAATAGCTTCAGCCCCTGTTGCAGTTTGCTTGGTAAAGGGACTACCATCACTGTGCTTCAAAGCGGCATTTTGGCGAGGCATCTTAATCTTCGTGAAATACAAGCCAGCCTCATAGCCAAAGCCAACTTTTGGCGTGTATCGCAAATTATATCCCACAGACTGAATGCTCGAAATTTTACCATCGTTACTGGTCGCATTTTTTGCCGTAATAACCTCGGGATTTGTGCCATTAAATAAGGCAAAATCTTGGTGCTTTCCTGAAATATCAGCACTAACACCAAGATTTTGGCTTAGGTAAACACCGTGTTTAAGCGTCATTGCTTGACTTGCCACAGTGAACATGAGCATCAGAAGTATTTGTGTTGTTTTTAACATAATGGTTTTTTCCTTATTTATGCCAATATTGGCACCACAAAACCCCAATTAGGAATCCATGGACGAATTGGCAATTATAACATTAAACCATGGCTAATTATCTCCCTCTGATTAGATAATAAACACTCAACGCCACCAACAAGACAAAGTCGGATCCATTACTCTGTGCAATAGGATTGTAAGCACAACTGTGACTACTTTTATTACAGTGTTATTCCTCTGCTCATCTGTAAGTTCAACAGTCTTGAATTCACCTCATAAGTGCAACACTCGTTAGTCGGTCAAAAGAGTGTATTAACCACTCTTTAACCTGACAAGAAAAAGAAGTGAAATAGGAAAAAATATACGCAATTGAGCTACGAACAAAGATACTATATTTACCTGTTGAAAAAACAAGGATACAGTCAAACTTTTTGT
>NZ_CAHJWD020000373.1 GCF_903642095.1 Bathymodiolus brooksi thiotrophic gill symbiont
GTCAAAAATATTTTTACGTCACACATTGACAAAAAAAATATCCTTGACATTTTTTACTTCTTTATCTTTATACATTTTCACTACTGATAATTACTCGGTTATTATAATATTGAAATAAATGTTCGAAATACAGTGTCTCATTTTCAAGCGCAGAATAATAATCGCATATACTTAGATAACATACACATGGATCACATTTACACTCAATACAAGGGGTTGAAGGTATACAATGGATATTCTTATTGGTATTTAACATATGACATGCATCAATAGATATAACAGTTTTATTTTTATTAGAGTCATGAATATACTGTTTTTGCGCCCCATGGCTATTCTAGTAGGCGTTTCCGGTGACTAGCGGAGATGAATCGGAACGACGTTGTCGCTTGTACGGTCTATCGGCCTCCTTTGGAGTTGTTAGGAGAGAGTCACGGTAACTAATTCGGTTTACGTGTGTTGCCTCATCAGTGTCATCGACAAAGTATTGCGAGCCGTTAATGAATAACTTGTCCCGAACAAGCACTGCATGTTTGCCCTGTCTCTTAGCGTCTTTCAGCACAGGATAAAGCTTTCTACGTTTATCCTCAATAGGTTTAGGGAACTGCTGATGTATTCCAAAAGGTGTGTTTTTGAGCCATGTCGCCTGATCAAGAACCATACGCAAGTCTTTATGGTACAAAAATCTTGCGACTATCGGTCTCGGTCTATCGTTGTATCTCTTCCCGAAACGATGAACATTTCCAATCTCAATTTTGTGTTCGATTCCTAGTTTCTCAAATATAAATGTGCGTAGCTTTATCTCCACATCTTCTGTTGGTTGTTCTGCTAAATTTGTAAAAATGAGATTGTTTTTCATGGAGCGGCATTGTAAATCTATAACGGATTCCTGAAGCTCTCGGATCTCGTTGTTGGTTGGAATTTGTGATATACTGGTATTTCCCGACTTTATCTTGGATTCTAAGACACGAATGCGCTGGTGTAAACATTCCATTTTTTCACTCTGGCTTCGATCTGCATTTGATTCATTGGGATTTTCTTCTAGTTTCTTAAGTCTTTGATCCTGATGAATGATGTTTCTAGTATTCGTCTTGATCTGTTTGTCGGCATTGTCAAAAAGATTGCTTACTCCTTGGCAGCTAGATTCACATTCCGTTACTTTAACGGTAAGATCAGTTGATAGATTCTCTAACTTTCTTACTCTCCCTGATACCGAGAGTATTTCTTTCTTTAGGTCGTCGACGCTTTTTATCATCGTTGTTTCCATTATTTCTATTCTTTTGTCAATGTTTGTCACTATTTGCAGTATCATATTCAGCAGGACATTGGGTTCTAATGTGTCACTATGCGCCGCTTCCACTATTTTCCTGCTTTCCGCAATGAGAGTAGATGTTTCATTCAATGACATTCTGTGGTTATGATTGGCTAATGGTAAGGTCAAAAGGTTATTTTTACTACGAAACAGTTATATATTTACTATGAGTCCAAAGTCCAATTCGATCTAACCATTTGTGAACTGTTTTCGAAAATGTTGTTTCAATTAGCCCCTGGGTATATCAAGGTATGGTCGCAATGAAATTTCAAAATACACAAAGAAA
>NZ_CAHJWD020000374.1 GCF_903642095.1 Bathymodiolus brooksi thiotrophic gill symbiont
TGCCTGTCTCAACCTGAACACTTTCCAATAGATTAGCTTCATTTTGGGTACAATTGTCCCAAATTACATTTCCATATTCTAGTATAGGTCGGATAAATGACAAATATATATTAATCAATACATTTCTGTCAACTTGATATTTGAGCATTCTAAGAATTTTCAGTCTGTCACATGCTTTCTTATAAATTTTACTTACATAATCACCCCATTTACAATTACTTTGGAGATCCAGACCCAGATGACAGTGAGTATTAACATCTGTCACTCTGTTGTCCATATCCCCAAAATAAACTGGAGGGTTATTTATATTTCGTCTAGTAAATAAAATTGATTCAGTTTTATTAGGATTAAATTTAATAGCCCAGTTTTGTGACCAGTTATGAATATGAGACAAGTCTGTCGAAAGCATATCTGCAGCTTGTATATAATTTTGTTCATCGACTATTACATACAAAGATGTATCATCGGCAAAGAGTTTGATATTACAATCAAGATCATCAACAATATCGTTTATGTATATAAGGAACAGGAAAGGGCCCAACACTGACCCTTGGGGAACCCCAGCATCAATTCCCTCCCACCCAGATGAGAATCCATCTAAGACCACTTTTTGTTTCCTATCATCTAAATAATCTGTAACCCAACTTAGTAAATTTCCATCTATACCAATTTTGCGTAATTTATATAAAAGTCCTGTATGCCAAACCCTATCGAATGCTTTAGAAATATCACAAAATATAAACCTTATGTCTTTACCAATATCAAGGTTACTGATAATAGTGTTGTAAATATATACAAGTTGATTTACTGTAGAATCTTTTGGTTGAAATCCTGACTGGTGTTCTGTAATAATATGATGCTCCAATACATAGTTATGCAAATGTTTCACAATTATTTTTTCCATCATCTTACACAGAACACAAGTAAGGGCAATAGGTCGAAAGTTTGTAATGTCGGATGCAACCCCTTTATTTTTGTACACAGGGGTTACGTGTGAGCGTTTCCAAATATATGGAAGTTGTCCACATTGCAATGACTGATTAAATAATAATGTAAGGGGGGAAACAAGGCACTGAGAAACACTGCGTAAGATCCTGGGTGCAACACCATCGGGGCCACTTGGTTTGGAATTATTCAGTATTTCTAATTGGTCTTTTACTTCTTGTTCAGTAATCAATAATTCAGGACAAATATTGTCACGGGCAAAGTCTTCATTCGGGAGATTTGGTTCATTTTCAATATTTGAAATATCAGCAAAGTACTTATTATAAATATCACA
>NZ_CAHJWD020000375.1 GCF_903642095.1 Bathymodiolus brooksi thiotrophic gill symbiont
CAGAACCATGAAATTTTAAAACCAGCCATTTCCGGATTTTATATTCGTTTCCATCCCGTATATCGGCCTAGTTTTTATTTGCCACGGAAACAGATGACGCCATTTTACTGACAACAAAAGTTGCCAAGTAATCGAGAGTATATTAAAATACAAGAATGGCTTTAAAAACAATCTTATGCACAATGAAATATTTAACTAGCCATTATTTGAAAATTCCAATCGTCATATGAATGGAGGGTTAACACTGTTAATCGCTATATCTGAAAATCGATAATAGCACGAAAACCGATAACACGATGGTATGATTATAAACTTTTGCTGTAAATTAGTGTAAACCTTTATTGTGTTATTTTATTTTATTTCAATGTTTGAAAATCACTTAAATCACGCTAATCATTGTAACAAATTAATGATGATTTTTCTGTTCTTCGGGGCGTCTTGATTGACAATAAAGTATTTGTTTGTTTGTTTGTTTTTGACACAAAATTTAACAATGAATGACATTTGGCGCCACACTCACAGTATTTTCTTAAATCAATTTGGATTGCTCATTCATAGATGTAATTATATTGACTAACCTTACTGTATATTTCTACCTTCTAAACTCGAGGTTTTTGTATGTTCGGGACATCAAAGAAATTGTTAAAATTGTCACAAAACACCAAAATGATTTGAATTTTGGTAGGAATTCAAACTCCGGAAATAGAAATAACTTTTTATTATCGAATCGTTGACGGACACACTGAATTTCCGCATTGTATGCTATTATTTGACAAATCTAATAAACGATCCACTCAGCTTGAAACTGCAGTGATCAAAATCTAATTCAAATATGACGAATATTTATGAGGAAAAGTACTTCTAATTTTTGGATAATGGTAATTTTATTGCAAGTAATTAAATCTTGGAGATACATTTGTATATTGCCTTCTTCATCACGTTCTAATAAGTTCAGTGGAAAGAAGAACGATTAACGATCAAGAGGCCACCGATACGATCCTCGTACATGGCGTTTTTATTATGTTTTTTTTTTATTGCTATTGATATACAACTATAGCCAGTTGTATCATCTTAACGCAAAAATGTAGCTTAATAACAACACAACTTAGTCACATTTTTTACTGATGAACCTGGAAATGCAAAAAGTCCTTATCAACCATGCATTTTTAGAATCAGGAGATCAACTACTATCAAATTCAAAGTCATGTCTAGAGAATACTTTCCAATTTGAAAAATTCACTTTTTAATTAAGATCCTTTCCCTTTTCCAGGGAAATACCTTAATGATTGGTGATAAGTACGTACGGTTGTTTGACAACAACTTGCATATAGCGTATTCTGAAATACGTTACCAGGACGTAATAATTACGTTTGAGTTTTTACGTTAGCATCAAGGCCATATCTGTACGTAACAAAGACGTTGGAAAGTACGTTGTCACAACGTCTTGGATATAACGTATTCTGAATACGTTACCAGGACGTACACATTACGTTTGAGCTTTTACGTTAGCATCAAGACCATATCCGTACGTAACAAAAACGTTGGAACATACGTTGTCACAACGACTTGCATATCACGTATCTAAAATACGTTGTGGCAACGTAATTTTCACGTAAGAAAGGGACCTGACCAAACAGCAACCAAACTGCAACGTTGTGAATACGTAGTGTGCTAGCTGGGAACCTAACAGGACGTACAGTGAGCGCCCTCCTTACAGAAGAACTTCTGGAAAAAATAATGCT
>NZ_CAHJWD020000376.1 GCF_903642095.1 Bathymodiolus brooksi thiotrophic gill symbiont
CCTACTTGTGTACCCGTGTAGCTAGCTATTAAAAGTAAGAATGTAGACTGATTGACCTTGAATGAAAATAATAGGACCTACTTGTGTACCCGTGTAGCTAACTCTTAACAGTAGGAATGTAGACTGATTGGCCCTGAATGAAGATAATATGACCTACTTGTGTACCCGTGTAGCTAGCTATTAACAGTAAGAACGTAGACTGATTGACCCTGAATGAAGATAATTGAACCTACTTGTGTACCTGTGTAGCTAGCTATAAAGAGTAAGAATGTAGATTGATTGGCTCTGAATGAAGATAATAGGACCTACTTGTGTACCCGTGTAGCTAGCTATTAACAGTAAGAACGTAGACTGATTGGCCCTGAATGAAGAAAGTAGGACCTAGTTGTGTACCCGTGTAACTAGCTATTAACAGTTAGAACGTAGACTGATTGACCCTGAATGAAGATAATAGGACCTACTTGTGTACCCGTGTAGCTAGCTCTAAACAGTAAGAACGTAGACTGATTGGCCATGAATGAAGATAATAGGACCTACTTGTGTACCCGTGTAGCTAGCTATAAACAGTAAGAACGTAGACTGATTGGCCCTGAATGAAGATAATAGGACCTACTTGTGTACCCGTGTAGCTAGCTATTAACAGTAAGAACGTAGACTGATTGACCCTGAATGAAGATAATAGGACCTACTTGTGTACCCGTGTAGCTAGCTAAAAAAAGTAAGAATGTAGACTGATTGGCCCTGAATGAAAATAATATGACCTACTTGTGTACCCGTGTAGCTAGCTATTAACAGTAAGAATGTAGACTTATTGACCCTGAATGAAGATAATTGTACCTACTTGTGTACCCGTGTAGCTAGCTATTAACCATAAGAATATAGACTGATTGACCCTGAAATAAGATAATTGTACCTACTTGTGTACCCGTGTATCTAGCTATTAACCATAAGAATGTAGACTGATTGACCCTGAATGAAGATAATAGG
>NZ_CAHJWD020000377.1 GCF_903642095.1 Bathymodiolus brooksi thiotrophic gill symbiont
ATTGTCTTTAAGAATATTTAAACGGTTTTTGACCGGGTTCATTGAATTTTGAGAAATTTGAAATCAAAGTTGAAAATTAGCCGACTGCTAACTCTGAAAAGGTAGGCTTCCGGTCAAGATTGTGCTTTTATCTAATATTTTAGCAAACAGAATTTTATATCGTCTGATAGAGTATAAAATTGTCTTTAAGATTATCTAAACGGTTTTTGACCGGGGTCTTTTAATTTTGATACATTTGAGATCAAAGTCAAAAATTTGTCCATTGCCCGTTCTCATTTTTGACACTTCCGGTCAACTTTTAAGTACCTAAATAATAAAATATTGTATTATTTATTTCTTGAAAAGATAGATCTTAACAATAGCTTTTAGAATCCGTTTAGATTTTTATCCTAGGTTGAGTACTTTTCAAGATATGATCTTTCAAGTACCCATTTTGGGCTTACTTCCGTGTTTTCCCACTTCCGCGTTTTAGACCTTCCCATTACAATGTAATTCGTATTTGAGCCATGTCCGGTCCTTTTTCAAGATTTCTAGTAATTTTCTATCCCTTATCTCCTCGTACCCCCTTTTAAAAATGTTTTTCAGCACACTTTCATTTCTGTGAACAACCGCGGTAGGGCCCCGTCAAAATATGTAAATAAATTAGCCATAGGTTTTTATTTTTTTATACCGGAAGTTAAACAATATGGACGGAGTTAAGCAACAAGACAGTACGCCCCAGAATGATTCGACCCTGGGTTTTAAATGGATAAAAAAAATCGCACAAAATATTGTGTAGTCATATATTCATAATACATAATGATCATACTTATATTACTGGAGATTACACTAAATTGTGTTTGAACATAATTTGTAATCGGTCATTTTTTTATTTTGAAATGATGTCAGCTTTGTTCCGGTCCGAGTTTTACACAAGGATGAAAAGATATTGGGGCGAAAACATATCTATTTACCGCATGCGCAAACTGCTATTTACGATTCTAAGGTAAAGTTATTTTTAAAACAGGGAATATCCCATCAACTTGGTCGTGACGCAGTTGTTCGATTTGAATGCGAGAATTCAGCAATTGACGTGATCATTAATTTTTTATGAAAAATATTCCACAAGCCTATCGACCATCGTACTTGTGGTTTTGACCACCGCTAATTTTGGGGGGTTCAGTAATTTCTGCCGGTACTATACACGATCTCAGGCGGGTAAAAGTACCGGGTACCGGCCCACTTTGAAACCCCTGATATAGGGGTATATAATGTGCTGCCCTTCTATCAGATCAGAGGAAACGACCCCCCCTTTTTTCAACTTAAAAAGAATTGCACTAGTCGTTACTCGTGACCTCAGGATCACTGGTGAAGTTGATGACATATACATAGGGGACTTAAACACGTACTTTGACTTTGCAAAATTTACTAAGGCATGATTTTTTTTTTCGTTTTTTGTTTTTGTTTTTTTCTCCTTTTAACCGGATTATAAAGAGATGAACATGTCGTTTGTAAATACTATAAAACCTACAAGGTATCTATAGTCATAAGACTTTATAAAATACTGATTATATGGGGTCAACTGTAAACTTACATCTGTCCAATGTTTATATGCCTTGTTCTCTGAAAAGAAATGTTGCTACATGTACATTGTGTGTTTTTTATGTTGGGTATTTCATGTTTATTTGTACATACTCTTAATATAATTATTTTTCCGAATATAGAATATGGCTAACCTAAATATAGGTTCATTTAATGTTAAGGGTCTGGCAGATGAAAAGAAAAGAAAAGAAGTGTTTAATTGGTTAAGAGAAAAGAAAATGAATGTTTACATGTTACAAGAAACACATTTTACTAAGGAAAATGAAAACATTATAGAAGCAGAATGGGGATTCAAATGTATTTTTTCTAATTGTTCATCACAAAGTTGTGGAGTTGCTTTGCTTTTTAATAATAATTTTCAATTTGTTATAAAGAATACAGTATGTGATGAAAATGGTCGGTATATCATATGTGAATTAGAACTAAGCAATGAAAGAATAATTGTCACAAATTTCTATGGGTTGAATACTGATAACACATTATTACTTGAATCGTTTATAGACGATATAGACAATTTCAATGATAAGCCGTTGATATGCGGAGGAGATTGGAACCTAGTATTTGATAAAAAAGATAAAAG
>NZ_CAHJWD020000378.1 GCF_903642095.1 Bathymodiolus brooksi thiotrophic gill symbiont
GGGGAAGCAATCAGCTGAGATTCATCCACGCCATTTTCAAGTAATAATTCACCTAAGTAAATCAATACCTCTGCTGGTGCGGCAATATATAGATCAGATTGCTTGGCAATATTTAAGTCCAATGCATCAAAAATTTGTTTTGCCACTTTGTAACAATCATTATTACTGGAGCGGTCGAATTCACAAGCGATAGAGCGATAAGTGTATTGGTCTATCATTGTTTGCCATGAGTTGGCGTGGCTGATTAAATAGGGGGCTGATTCGGTAGCAGGGTGAGCCCAGTAAAAATATATTGGGTTGGGCATTTGCAGTGAAAAAGCATGTTCAACTAGACTTCTGATTGAGGCAAAACCACTGTCCCAAGCAATGAAGAGTAGGGGGCGTGTTGAATCTTCTTTTAAAACAAAAATACCTTCGGGGCCTTGTAAAGATACTTTGCTTTTAACTTTAAGTGATTTGTCAAAAATTGCTTGTGCAAAAGCATCTAGCTTGTTGTTGCGAATATGAAATTCAAGTGTCATGCCATGACATGGGCAAGAAGCCAATGGGTATCTGGAAGTGTTGCCTGCAAAAGACAATTCGACATCTTGACCTGCCATAAATTGCAAAGTTTTTGACCTTGGTGTTCTTAAAGTGAGAAGTGCCATACCTTTATTGATAAAGTAAATGTTTTTAACTTTTGTATCAATATTTTGAATGGCAATTGATTTCACACCATCAATCAAATCTAATTCAATCTCAATATCTGATGCAACAGAATGACAACACATTAAAAATTCAGTGCTATTTAGCTCATTTTGAGGAAAAACAAAGTCACAGTGCTTGATCTTCTTAATAACACCGTCAACAAGTTTGGCCTTGCAAGCGCCACAAGTGCCATTATCGCATTCGTAATGCATGGGCAAGCCGTGACGAAGCCCACTCTCAAGCACGGAATCGTTTGTTGAACATTCATAGTTTTTATTTTGAGATATGAGCTTAATATTAAACAAATTAGACATTATTTATCCAAAAGATAAGGAAAATATTTGTTTGTCCAACAAGTTTTTTGTCGAAATTTCTGTGTAGCATCAAAAAAAGGTGACTTAATGGGTTGCATAAATGAATTTTGATTAATAGGTAAATAGGGCGGTTGTTTAAAAATGCACTTAAACCCTGCAAACCCCATAAAATTGTTTTTAAAAAAGTATAATTTAACATAATATAAATTATGCGAAGTTAAATTAAGTGTTCGGCAATAATATTGGAAAGTGCCTCTATATGGTCTTTTCGGTCGTTTAACGCTGGAATATAACTGAATTTTTTACCACCTGCTTGGATAAAATACGCTCTATTTTCTTCATCAATCTCCTCAATGGTTTCTAAGCAATCTACAGAAAACCCAGGGCAAATCACTTGCACATGCTCAACACCACCTTGTGCCAAAGACTCCAAACTGGCTTTGGTTTGTGGTTTAATCCACTCCTCACGACCAAAAATAGATTGAAAACACAGTTGGTATTCATTTTTCTCAATATTCAGTGCCTCAGCGAGCAACTTAACTGTGTCAACACAGTGGTCGTAATAAACATCGCCATTGTCAACGAACCGTTGCGGTATACCGTGAAATGATATCATTAACTTATCTGGTGTGCCGTGCTTGGACTGATGTTCGGTAACCGAATTAACCAAAGACTGAATATAGCTTTTGTTTTGGTAATAATTATCAATAAATACCATTTCTGGTGTATTTTCCCAACTATCAAGAGCCTTATTAACAGCATCAAGTGTTGAATGTGTTGTGGTGTCTGAATATTGTGGATAAAGGGGTAAAACCACAATTTTTTCACAGCCTTTGTGCTGGAGTTTTTTTAATGCCAAATCAATCGATGGATTGCCATAACGCATACCTACTTCAAGTGCCAAATTATCAAAATTGTTAGCAAGAAATGCTTTAATGCCTTGTGCTTGTAAATTAGTGATATTTAACAAAGGAGAGCCTGTGCCAAAACTGTCCCAAATTTTGGCATAATTTTGTGCAGATTTTGCTGGCCTAATATTCAAAATAACCACATTTAAAGCCAGCCACCAAATCAATTTATTGGGTGGCTGAATAACACGCTCATCTGACAAAAATTCTTTTAAATATCTTTTTAAAGCAGCCTTTGTTGGTGCATCAGGAGTGCCGAGATTGGTAAGTAAAATGCCAGTTTTCATTAAAATTTCCCCTTATTTCGATTGATGAATTTATGTATAAAATCATGTGTTTTTACAGAGTGAAAGCGATCAACTTCCACCCCTCTAATAAAGGCAATAACAGTTGGAAATCCACGCACTGAAAATTGTCCTGCAATCTTCATATTTTCATCTTCAGCCTCAAGTTTTGTAAATAACAATTCGTCCTTGCTATACGCCGTCACAACTTCATTTAAAATAGGCTCTAAAACTCTGCAAGGTGAACACCATTGTGCAGAAATGTCCAAAATAACCAATTGGTTGTGTGATCTATCAATAACTAAAGATTGAAAATTGTCGATTGAAACTTCAATGGGTGTAAGATTATTAGACATATTAAAATATTAAAAGATAGTCCTCTAGTAATTCTCTGCTTTTCTTGCAGGTGGGTTATTGGCAGGATGTGATTTTTGATAGCTCATATTTATATAAATACCTTTAAAAAAGTAAATTGTCAAAAAATCTTGCAGTATATCAGTCAAATATTTGTGAAAATAGTGTTACCAGACCTTTACCCAAGTATAAACCATCGTTAAAAATTTACTTTTTACCCGCTTGGAAATTTTTAAATCCAGTTTTATCCTTTCTATCAAAGGGTTTAAAGGAATTTCCTATTTGGAAAAAACGAATCTTTTTAATCATTTATAGTTGCAAAGGTCTCATTATATATTAAAAAATTGGCAATTAATTTTATTGGATATTATCCACATAGCCAGCACAGAGGTTTGCTTGAGGCAAAAAGTTGCTTAAATAGGAAATTTAGAGCTTATTAAGAAAAATAGGTATAAAAAGACCTATTTTGTTACTTTATTGCAATTTATCAAATACAAAAAAAGTTAGCCCTTGGAATTCTGTTAATAAATTTTTTTTTGGTAAGAAAATATTTTTTGTTTTGAACTTCTATACAAAAAGTTAGTCCTTTGAAATTCTGTTAATAAATTTTTTGGTAAGGCGATATTTTTGTTTTGAACTTCTGGGTGTTCCTGGAATGGTTAACTCAAAAAAACCAGAGTTAATCAAAGGATTTAAAATATCAGTTTTAAACTTTGATTTATTGGTTCTTTTTAAAATTTTCATTAACTCCGCGGCTGTGCTTTCAGGTGCACATTCCTTCAAAATTTTAATGTGTTTTTTTTCTATCTTTTCAAAATTATAACTTAGTCCCCTCTTAGTCCCTAGTGTTGATTTATTACTTATTGTATCGGTGCTTTTGTTTGAAAACAAATCTTGTTGTTCAACGCTCTCTTCATTAACAATATTACTCTTAAAATCTTTAACATTATCTACAAAAGTTTCCTTTTTTTTAATGTTTTCACTTGTTTTACTGCGATTAAAAAGCCCCATAATTTTTTCCTTTTATTTACTTAGTATCTGATCTAAGAACAATTGTAAACGCTCAGATTCTGGTTTATTAAAAAAAGCCTCAGGCTGATTTTCTTCAATAATTTGCCCCTCATCCATAAAGATAATACGGTCTGCAACTTTCTTGGCAAAGCCCATTTCATGGGTAACACAGAGCATGGTAATACCCTCTTTTGCCAGTCCAATCATAACATCTAGCACCTCTGCAATCATTTCAGGGTCAAGGGCAGAGGTGGGCTCATCGAACAACATAATCTTTGGTGAGGCACACAATGCTCTCGCAATGGCAACCCGCTGTTGCTGTCCGCCACTGAGTTGATTTGGATATTTTTCAGCTTGGTCCCTAATACCTACCCTATCAAGTAACTGCAAGGCTTTCTCTTTTGCTTCTTGCTTATTTTTGTTGTGTACCCAAATTGGTGCAAGGGTTAAATTGTCAATAATACTTAAATGTGGAAAAAGATTAAAGTGCTGGAAAACCATAGACACCTCAGAGCGCACTTGTCTAATTTTCTTTACATCGTCCTTAAGTTCGGTGTTATTGACAACAATAGAGCCTTGTTGAAATTTTTCCAAAAAGTTGACACAACGAATTAATGTAGATTTACCGCTACCCGAGGGACCACAAATCACAATAATCTCCCCCTCTTTAACGGTTAAATTAATGTCATTAAGTGCGTGAAAATCACCATACCACTTGTTCACCCCTTTGATTGTAATAATATCGTTTGTTTTCATAGTTTAATGTTCCGTGTTAAAGCGTTTTTCTAAAGTTTTTGAATAGCGAGACATTAGATATAGCAATACCCAAATCACCATGGCAACAAAAACCAGACCTTCGGTTTTTCTCCCCAACCAATCTGTGTCGCTGGTTGCCAATCCAGCAATAGCAAGCATATCAAAAATACCAATAATAAGCACCAAAGTCGTGTCTTTAAATAAGGCAATAAATGAGCCAACAATATTAGGAATGGATATTTTTAATGCTTGAGGCAATATAATAAACACCATTTTCTGGGTAAAACTAAGTCCAGATGCATCTGCAGCCTCATGTTGTCCTTTGGGAACGGCCTGTAACCCACCTCGAATAACCTCTGCAATATAGGCTGTTTGGAACGCAGTGATGCCAATCAGCGCCCTAAGCAATTTATCAAACTCAATCCCTTCGGTAAAGAACAATGGCAACATAACGGCAACCATAAACAAAATAGTAATCAAAGGAATGCCACGGATCAACTCAATATAAGCAATACTTAAAAATTGAATGGTTTTCATCTTAGATTGCCTACCCAACGCCAAAAGTATGCCAATCGGAAAGGAGGCAACAATACCCACTGAAGCTACCACAATAGTGAGCATTAGCCCGCCCCATTTGTTGGTTTCAATAATTTTTATACCTAAAAAATCATTGCCATAGAGTAGGAAAAAAGCAATCAACGGGTAAACAACAAAGAGTGAGAGTATTACCTTGTATTTAAAGTCTTTAAATAAATATGAAAAACGCACAACCAAAGCAAAAAGTAGCGTAATAGTAAGCAATAAATTAGGCCGCCAATGCGCCTCTAAGGGATATAAGCCATACATAAATAAACCCATTTTTTCACCGATATACGACCAACAAGCCGCCTCTTGAGTGCATTCAGCATTAGTTTTTGCAGAAAAATCCGCACTAAAAATCATCCAATCAAGTAAAGGTGGAAGGATGACATACAGCAGATACAAGGCAAGCAAACTAAGTACTGTATTGGTTTTTGAAGAAAATAAATTTCTTATTACCCAGCCTAAAATGCCTGTCTTTGCCTTAGGTGCTGGCTTGGATTGCTTAAGGGTAAAAATACTCATTCGTTTAAGCCTTTGATGCGCATTTTATGATTAACAAAGTTGAGTCCTAGTGAAATCAGTAGCGATAAAGTTAAATAAACCGCCATGGTCATTAAAATAATTTCAATCGCCTGCCCTACCTGATTCAGCACTGTGCCTGAAAAAACACCCACCAAATCAGCATAACCAATGGCGGCAGCCAAGGAGGAATTTTTAGTTAAATTAAGATATTGATTGATAATAGGGGGAATGGCGACCCTTAAGGCTTGCGGTAATAGCACAAATTTAAGTGTTTGCGTCTGTGTTAAGCCCATTGCAAGCCCCGCTTCTTTTTGTCCATTATCAACAGATTCTATGCCTGCACGGATTGCTTCACTAATATAAGTGGCCGTATAAATGCTCAATGCCAGCACAAGGGCTAAAAATTCAGGCGAAAATGACAGTCCACCTTCAAAATTAAATCCTTGGAGGCTGGGGTAGTCAAAATGCAAAGGTGCGCCTAATAACAAGTAAACGCCCAATGGCAACCCCAGTAAACTTAATAAATGGTAGTGCCATGTGCGTTGCTTTGTGCCTGTTTTATCGTGTTTTTTACTAAAAAATCGTTTGCTAAAAAAAGACAGAGAAGCACCCAAGAAAAAAGCAATCACCACCCAAGAAAATTCAGATTCAAAGATGGGTTTGGGTAAATAAATTCCTCGCAAATTAAAAAAGACCTTATCAAAAAAATCAAAACTGTTGCGAGGCGATGGCAAACTGATTAACATCAGGTTGTACCAAAAGAAAATTTGTAAAAGAATGGGGATGTTTCTAAAAATTTCAACATAAGTCTCTGCTAATTTAGAAATTAAATAATTACTAGATAATCTAGCAATACCAATGATAAACCCCAATATACTGGCAAAAATAATACCAATAACTGAAACCACTATGGTGTTCACTAGCCCCACATAAAATGCACCAAGATTGCTAGAATCAACTGTATATGCAATTAAGTGCTCAGTAATATCAAAGCCCGCCCTAACCTCTAAAAAATCAAAACCACTGCGAATGCCCAGGCGTTCAATATTGTAATTTAAGTTGCTAATCGCATAATAAGCGACATAGGCGACAATTAATACCGCCAAAACTTGAAATAAAACAAACCTAATTTTGTTGTTGTTTAAAAAGCCAAACATGGTGTCCTTTGGGTGTGAAACAAAGCAATCCAGCGTAATTTAGGAAATACAGAAGATAACCCCTTGCTCGTCCAAAAACAAGGAGGATAACTGGTTGTTTGACAAATTTTTAGGTGAAAAAAAGGCAGTTTCATATATTCCATAAGAAGTTGTAATGGATTAAATATAGTCTTTCAAAGACTATAGACTAAAAAAAACCAGCCTAAATTAGACTGGTTTTTTTAAAGATTTATCTAAATGGCGGTGAATACAAAATACCGCCATCTTTCCACAAAGCGTTTAATCCTCTAGTAATGTTAATAGGTGTATTAACACCAATATTACGCTCAAAACTTTCAGAATAATTGCCAACTTGTTTGATGATATTATACGACCATTTTTTATCAAGACCTAGACGCTCACCCAACAAATCTGTATTACCCAATAAACGATTAATCTCAGAATTTTGACTGGGTTTGTCCACTGTCTTACTGGTTACACCTAATTCTTCAGCAGTTATCATAGCGTTAAGCGTCCAACGCACGATATTAAACCACTTATCATCACCTTGACGCACCACGGGACCTAATGGCTCCTTAGAAATAACATTTGACAATACTATGGCAGAAGACGGGTCTTTAAGTGTGGTTCTCAAAGCGTATAAACGCGATTGATCGGTAGTTAAAGCATCGCATCGCCCTGTTTCAAAGTTTGATTTAGTTTGGGCAATGGTGTCTGTTATTGAAGTCTTGTATTTAAAACCTTTTTCTTTAGCATAATCTGCTAAATTAAGTTCTGTGGTTGTGCCTTTGTTGATGCAAAAAGTAGCACCATTCAAATCGTTAGCATCTTTAACGCCAAGACTTTTCTTTACCATAAAGCCCTGACCATCGTAATAATTAACACCTGCAAAATTTAAGCCAAGTGAAGCATCACGCGTTAATGTCCAAGTTGTTACTCTTGATAAAATATCAATTTCACCACTTTGAAGTGCAGTAAAGCGCTCTTTAGCAGTTAAGGGAATGTATTTAACTTTTTCACTATTGCCCAAAGTCGCCGCCGCAACTGCACGACAAAGATCTACATCCAGCCCCACCCATTTACGCTGCTTATTAATCGCTGAAAAGCCTGCTAAACCTGTTGTTACGCCGCAATTTAAGTTACCTCTAGTTTGTATATCACTTAGTGTGTCTGCTTGAATGTTAAAGCCACTAATGGCTAGTAATGATGCAGTAGAAAATCTTAATATCTTATTCATTGGTTCCAATCCTAATAATTAAAAGTCATAAAAATACAGTTTAAGTCTGTACTTGTGTTCCGAAAAATTATAACAGAAATTTGTTTCTATGAAAGGCGAAATCAGACTGCCTAACTGGATTTAACCTGTTAATTGCCCCTTAATTTATCATTTATTTACAGCAATATTATCAATTTATTTATCTATTTAAGTAAAAAAATATAGTCAATAATTTAATGATAAATCAATAACTTATAAATATATTATGGTATTTTTACCATTACTAGTATTTTTTAACTAAAAATTCTGTTTTAATTGGCAGTAAAAAATAACTATAATGCATTTAAATAGTTAAAAAATACATTTAAAAATAGGCATTAAATCATGGCAATAAAAACCAAGGAATATTTGGCTAAAATCCGCTCTAAGACTGGTCTTTCGGACTATAAAATAGCACAAACATACGACATTAATCAGTCTAATCTAAGTAAATACAAATCAGGAAAATCCGCCCTATCTGAAACCCACGCTTGGCTGTTTGCCAGTATTTTGGGTATCAATCCTGCCGAAGTTGTTGCCAACACCAAGCTTGAACAAGCAAAATTAAGCAACAATGAATCGAAGGTCAAATTTTGGCAAGAGCAACTAGAAAACCTTGCAAGCAACTCAGAGCCTTTAAAAATTGACATTGCACAAATTAACCCTATTGTTGGAGATTTAAGCGAAAATACGAATAATATTATCAATTTGTCACGAAAATCTCATGAACTGGGTGCGCATTTATTGGTTTTTCCAGAATTGGCACTCAGCGGCTATCCACCAGAAGATTTACTCTTGCGTAAAGGTTTTATTGATCAAGTAGAAATCAATATTGAAAAAATACGCAAACAACTGCCTGAGTCTATGAGCATTTTATTTGGTGCTCCCATTTTTATTGATGGACATTTATATAACAGTGCTTGCTTAATACAACATGGTCGTGTGCGTTATTACCACAAACAATGCTTACCTAATTATGGCGTGTTTGACGAAAAACGCTACTTTACGCCTGGGCAAGATGTCATGGTGTTTGAATGCCAAAAGCAACGCATTGGTGTATTAATTTGTGAAGATGCTTGGGATGAGTCACCTGTCAATACCGTGGTAAACCATGGTGCACAAACGATTATTAGCCTCAATGCCTCTCCTTTTCAAAAGGACAAGCACGCACAACGCCTAAAGGTTATCAAACAGAGGGTTTTGGAAAACAAAGTGGGGTTTATTTATGTCAATATGGTTGGTGGGCAAGATGAATTGGTATTTGATGGCGGTTCATTTGCGATGAACAACAAAGGTGAAATCACCCATCAATTGCCCTTTTTTCAAGCAATGACCCACGCTCTAAACATACCAATAATGATGCAAAGTATTGAAACAACGGAAGAGACTATTTATAACGCCTTGGTGTTAGCCACCAAAGATTACATTAAAAAAAACGGCGTGTTTAATGGTGCTGTCATTGGTTTATCAGGGGGGATTGATTCCGCTTTAACGCTAGCTATTGCTGTTGATGCAATTGGTAATGAGAATGTTCAAGCGGTAATGATGCCGTATGAATACACCTCTGATATGAGTTTAGAAGATGCTAGAGCACAAGCCAGCAGTATGAATGTCGATTATCATGAAGTTAATATCCACCCGATGGTAAGCAGCTTTAATATGCAACTTAGCCCTCTATTCTCAGGCAAACAGCCTGACACCACTGAAGAAAACCTACAGGCACGCATTCGTGGCACGCTACTCATGGCAATATCCAATAAATCTGGAAAAATTCTACTCACCACAGGTAACAAATCCGAGATGGCAGTTGGTTATGCCACTTTATATGGTGATATGTCTGGTGGTTTTGCCCCACTCAAGGATATTGCCAAAACACTGGTCTATCGTCTTGCCAAATATCGTAATTCTGTCAATTATGTCATTCCTGAGCGTGTGATTGACCGCCCCCCATCGGCAGAACTCGCCCCCAACCAAATTGACCAAGATTCCCTGCCTCCCTATGATGAGTTGGATGCAATATTGTCTCTATTTGTTGAACAAAAACACACTGTTGCACATATTGTTAAGCAAGGCTTTGATGAGAAAATCGTTAAGCGTATTAGTCAAATGGTGCTTGATAATGAATACAAACGCCGGCAAAGCCCCCCTGGCCCCAAAATTAGCCAAAATTCTTTTGGCAAAGAACGCCGCTATCCCATGACCAGTAAGTTCCAACCTTAAATATGCTTTTAAAAAATCAATTGAATTTTTAATTATCTTAGAATTGTGCTTATCAATCTTGTAAAATTCACGGTTACGGGGCGTAGCGCAGTCTGGTAGCGTACCACACTGGGGGTGTGGTGGTCACAGGTTCAAATCCTGTCGTCCCGACCAATTTACAGTATTAAAGTTGATAAACTCAAAATACCTAGGGTTTTAAAGTAACATTAGCACTTAGGGCTAACAAACCTCTAGTAACCCTATTCAAGCAAAAAAAAATGGGGATTCTTTGAGGAGAGAAAAAATGAAACAATACAAAATAAAAAGCTTAATAGTAGTGTTTTTAGGTGTTGTAATACTACTTGTAGGGAATGCAATAGCAAATGAGCGGTACGGTAAACAAAAAGTTGTTTACCATATTAACTACGATGATCCAGATGCTCAAATAGGTGCTTTGCGCAATGTGCAAAACCACATTAACGCTGTTGGCAAGGAAAATCTAGATTTTAAAATCGTAATGCATGGCGATGGGCTTTCACTATTGCTTGAGCCTGATGCCTTAGGGAACACCAAATTAAAGCGTGGCAATGCGACCAATGAACTTCAAGCAAGAATTTCTGGACTAAAAGACCAAGGCATTCAGTTTCAAGTATGTGCCAATACATTACAAGGTAAAAAAATCAGTTACGAAGACGACCTATATGATGTAGATAAGGCAGACATTGTGCCAAGTGGCGTTGCTGAGTTATCTCGTTTGCAGCAAATGGGTTACACTTATATCAAGCCTTAGTTATTCAGATTAACGCTATACAATCCTATTTTCTAAGCATTTGATGTAAAAATTTGCAACATACCTTTGGCTTTGTGCTGAGTTTCTTGTAGTTCTCGTTTAGCAATAGAATCAAATACAATGCCAGCACCCACTCTAAAGACTAGAGTATTGTTTTGCTGGGTAAGAGTGCGTATAAGAATGTTAAAATCCATTTTTCCATTGCTACTAATGTAGCCCAGTGATCCTGTATAGGCTTGGCGTGGCATTTTCTCTAATTCAGCAATGATTTGCATGCAGCGCACTTTGGGGCAGCCAGTAATAGTGCCTCCCGGAAATAAAGCGCTAATTAAGTGCTTAATAGTGATGTGTGGCTTGATTTTTCCTCGAATATTGGAAACGATATGATGAACAAAGGGGTAACTTTCTAGTGTCATAATCTCGTTGACATAAATAGAGCCATGTTCACACACCCTACCCAAATCATTACGCCCTAAATCAAGTAGCATAATGTGTTCTGCTTGCTCTTTGGGATGGTTGATTAATTGTGTTTTCAAACGATTATCGCTTTCACCTTGACCACGGGGGTGTGTGCCAGCAATCGGACGAGTCTCTACTTTGTTACCATCAACACTAAACAAGCGTTCAGGTGAAGAAGAGATAATGCTAAAGTTTTCAAACTGTGCCAAAGCAGAAAAAGGTGCTGGATTGGATTTTTTTAGCGCTTGATACACTTGTGTTGGGCTAGTATCAGCCACCAATTTGCACTGCCATTGTCTGGATAAATTTACCTGAAACACATCCCCTGCCACAATATAGTCGCGACTACGATTAACACCATTAATAAACTTAGATTCTTGCTCCGAAACCAGCGTACCTTGAATGGGTGCAGATTGAATACCTTGCAATTGCGAAATATCTGATAGTGTTTGGTCTATTCGCTGCTGGTTGTCAAATTGATCTAGTAAATAAGTCTGTTGCTGATGGTGATCAACAACAATCGCAGTAGGAATCCTAACGGCAATTGCTACAGGCTGATCACCCAGCAACAAGTCTTTCTTTAGTATCGGCTCAATTTGCCCAACCAATTCATACGATAAATACACAAACCAGCCACCAGTAAAAGGTAAATCACTTTCTACAAAAGGTGTGTCAGCCTTTGACTCTAGTTTATTCAGAAAATCAAAATCCTCCAAGTTGTTCAAAACTATTTGCTCAATAGGGTGAGCAAATAGAATAGAATACCGATTATTTTGATTGTGAATGACGCTTTCCAATAAAAAAGGATAGCGTTGAGCATTCAAATGACACAAGGCATCTAGTGCTACCTCAGGAATTAACAGAGGCTTCACTACTGAGTGTTTTTGGTGTTACTGATAAACAAACTCAACGCGACGATTTTTTTGCCAGCCGGCTTCGTTATCCATCTCGCTTTGTGGGTTTTCCTCACCATAACTAACAACTTCAATTCTTTTACCGATATCTCCGCTAACGCTGATTGCTTTTTTAACATTCAAGGCGCGATTTTCCCCTAAAGCTAAGTTATACTCACGTGTGCCACGAGCATCTGCATGCCCTTCTAAGCGCAATCTAACAGTTGGATTATCTTGCATAAATTGAATATGTTTAGCCACCTCTTGGGAGTCTTTATCACTAACTTTAGTGCCATCATAAGAAAAATATAAGCTAAAGTTGGCACCACTCGCTTCCAACTCTTTTACCGCTTTTTTTCTACTTTCTTCTGGCATAACTTCTAGTTTTGAAAACAGGCTGTCTAACTCGTTCCATTCAAAACTTGCCTGCTCCCCAACAACGGGACCAACCTCGTTTTGCCCTATATCTTCAACAATAACTTTATCTTTATTTGATTTAAATCTATCTAGCATTGAGCAAGCACTCAAGACAGTAACCAACGGTAAAATAACCAATATTTTCATTTTTTTCTCCTATTTTATTTTTCTAAATGAGTCGACCAATTCGGCTCTCTTACTTCCACATCGTGTGAGGATAATTCATACGAGCGACTACCCTTTACAGATATAACAGACAACATACCTTTTTTCTTACGATTACTAGAAAAAATAATCATATCTCCATTTGGCGAAAAATGTGGCGATTCGTCTAACAATCCATTACTCATCACACTTAACTCTTGAGTTTCAATATTTAACATAGCAATACGGTAATCGCTATCTACCCGATGCACTAGGGCTAAATAGTTGCCATCAGGGGAAAACGCCGCCTTAGCATTATAACTTCCTGTGTAGCTAACACGCCTAATGTCTCCACTTTTTAAATTTTTAATATACACCTGCACCTGACCAGAACGGTCAGAAGTGAATACAATATTTTTGCCATCAGGGGAGTAACTAGCTTCTGTGTCAATACCTTTATACTTTGTCCATCGAGTAAAGCGTTTATTTTCTAAGTTATAAGCGTAAATATCTTTATTGCCGTTCATTGACATAGTCATTAATATTTTTTTACCATTTGGATGCCAACTTGGTGAAGAGGCAATGCCGTCAAAATGTGGCAATCTTTCAATTTTTTTACGCATAAATGGATACCAAATAAATACTTCTGAGCGTCCATTTTGAAAGGAGACATAAGCAATTTTCTTATCTTTATACGCTCGATCTGGAGACCAAACTGGGGAAAGAATTGGTGCGTTCTGTTCAATGCGGCTTTTGGAATTCATGGCATCTGCATCAGAGATATTAAGCCGGTAAACTCTTTCGCCTTCTGCATCTTCTGACACTGTAATATAAGTGAGTAGCGTGTTAAATGAGCCGTTTTCACCTAATAATGCTTCATAAATATGGTCGCTAATTTGATGTGCCACCTTTCTAAATCCATTAACAGAAACACGGGTCGTGCGATTAAATAACTTAGTGTTACTATAAACATCAAACAAGTTAATGGTAAGCTTGTAAGTTTCATTACTTTCTTTCTCAATACTACCAATAACGAGTGCTTCTATATTTTGTTCTTTCCAGTGCTGTGCGTTAATTTTATTCACTATAGTATCAGGAATAAGCACATTAAATCGTCCTGAGCGTGTCAAATTATCATAAATAATTTTTGAAATATCTTTACCTTTTGTGCCTTTTCCAATCAGTTTAAATTTACTAACAGCAATCGGAAAGGCATTTTCGTTCTTCTTTACCACCGTTACTTCTAATGCGCCATGGGTGATACCAACACTAAGTATTAAACACAACATTATCCATTGTTTAATTTTCATTTTCTCTCTTCAATCCAGTTCATTTGAATTGCCTCTAAAATTTTTTCGCCCGATTTGTCCTCTTCATCGTTAAACTCTGCCAAATTAATCACCATTTTCCTAAGATCAACAAAGCTGACAAAGGTAGGGTCAAAATCAGGATGCGCCTCATCAAGCGCAATAGCAACATCTAAAGATTCAGTCCAAAGCATAATTATAAAATATCTCTCGCCAATAAAAGTGTCAATTTTAAACCTATCTGAGTGTTAAATTAGTATTTTTTTTACGACTGTTATTCCGTATCACTGAATGCACAAATTCTAAGCTTTTAATGGCATATATTACCTCATCTAACTTAGTAATACTTGGCACGCTAATCACTAGATTCAGCCCTTTCATAGTATAGTCTCGCTCTTCTAATTCTATATTCTCAATATTCACATTAATTTTAGCAATGGCATTAGCAATTGAAGCCAACATACCTCGGCGATTTTCAATTTTCACATGGATTTCTACTTCAAATTCCTCACCTTCATCCACTTGCCAATTTACTTCCATCCACTGCTCACCTTTTTGTTTGGCGCGTATCAAGTTGCCACAATCAAATCGATGTAACACCATGCCCTTGCTGTTGGTTAGCACACCAGCTGCCCTGTCGCCAGGGATTGGATAACAACAGCGTGAAAAATTAATTGGATTGCCTTTTGTGCCTTTAATATTAATGCGATTGGCTGAAATATTACCTTCTTTTTCATTTAATTTATTAAGCACAAAAGAGATTAAAATCTCAGATAAAGCAATTTTAATATAAAGATCTGCCTTGGAATCACATTTCAAATCTAGCAAGCAATCTTGCCACTTTTCTTCACTAATCAGCACCCCGTCTCCTAGATATTCCAAGGCATTGGTTAATAAATACTCCCCCAGTTGTATTAATTCAGGAACTGACTCTTCTTTGAGTTTAGACTTAATTGAAGTTTTTGCTTTTGCTGTTACTACAATTTTTAACCAAGATGGCTGTGGCTTAGCATTTTCATCGGTCATAATTTCAATCGTCTGACCTGTTTTTAACTCTTTGGAAAGCGATGCACTCACTTGATCTACCTTAGCCCTAAGAGTGTGATTACCAACTTTGGTGTGTATGCTGTAAGCAAAATCTAATACCGTAGATTTATAAGGCAATTGAATAATTTCACCTTTGGGTGTGAATACAAATATCTCTGATGGAAATAAATCAATTTTAGTTTCTTCTAAAAATTCAATTGAGGTGCCTGAATTTTCTTGAATATCTAATAAAGACCCAATCCAGTTATTCGCTAATTCTGAAGAATTAGCACTTTTGCTTTTATAATACCAATGTGCTGCAATGCCGTATTCGGAGATAAAATCCATATCTTCTGAACGAATTTGCACTTCAATAAAAATTTTACTCGGGCCAAATAAGACAGTATGTAATGATTGATAGCCATTAACTTTCGGTAAAGCAATATAATCTTTAAACTTGCCTGGTACAGGCTTATATAAGTTATGAATAATGCCCAACGCTTGATAACATCTGGACACATCTTTGACAATCACTCTGAAGGCATACATATCAAGCACTTCTGAAAACTTTAAATGCTTGTTCGTCATTTTTTTGTAGATACTGTAAGTTGCTTTTTTACGCCCACTAATTTTTACTTCACTCAACGCCTCTTGTGCTAAACGATGTTTAATCTCACCTTGAATTTGAATAATGATTTCTTTTAAGTTGCCATAGCGCTTATTAATTTGATGTGCCAATACCTTATGGCGATAAGGGTAAATAAACTTAAAGCACAATTCTTCCAATTCAGATCTAATATTATTCAAACCAAGGCGGCGAGCAATTGGTGCATGAATTTCAGCCGTTTCCTTGGCGATACGCAACTGCTTTTGGCGATTAACAGCCCCTAATGTGCGCATATTGTGCAATCTATCTGCCAATTTAATCATCATCACGCGCATATCACTACTCATTGCTAAAAACAATTTTCTAAAATTTTGTGCTTGTTGCTCAATATTTGAATGAAATTCTAACCCCGTTAACTTGGAAACACCTTGCACAATATGCGCCACCTCTTTGCCAAATTCTTCAACAATATTTTCTTGCGTTAATGTCGTGTCTTCAATGCAATCATGCAACAATGCCGCAATAATACAATAGCAATCTAGTTTGAGTTCAGCTAAAATCATAGCCACATTAATTGGATGAAATACATAGGCCTCACCTGAATTACGATATTGCCCATCATGTGCTGTTGCAGCAATTATATACGCCTTGTAAACATTCTCAATCTCTGCTTTTGACATATAAACATTTAATACCTCACACAAATCGCTTATTAAAATTCTTTTTTCAGGTAAATTTATTTGAGTCCCTTGCATAATAGTTAGTAAAAATGATAAATCTTTGCCATTATAATACAAACGCCTCAGTATAATGCCTTCACATATTTGTAAATATTAACTTTAACATAATGAAAAATACAGTTAGGCTCATTGCCACACTTTTATTCTTAGCTTTTTTTCTCAACGGTTGCCTTCAGGATGACGACAACAAAAGAGAGTCCATTACTAAAGGTTGGTCACCTAAAACTTTCTTCAATCAAGCCAAAGAAGAAGCCTCCTTTAGGTCAACAACAAAAGCCATTGAACTTTATGAGCAACTGCAAGCCGCCTATCCCGGTTCAAAATATGCATTACAATCTAAATTAGAAGTTGCCTATGCACTGTATAAAGACGAAGACTATGATGAAGCAATTTTGCGCTTAAATGACTATATTAAACTATACCCTGAACACTTTTCAACACCGTATGCTTATTACTTGCGTGGCATCATATCAGAAGACAAATCACACTCTATCTTAGACGGCTATTTGACTGACAATGCTCAGCGTGATATCGACTCTGTCCGTGATGCCTTTAATTACTATATGGCATTAATTAATACATTTCCCAAGTCAAAATATACCAAAGAAGTCAAAACACGCTTAGTCGTATTGAGAAATATTTTTGCCAGACACGAGTTGTTTGTGGCAATTTATTACACCGAAAGAAAAGCCAATATCGCTGCCATCAATCGCTCCAAAATTATCATTGAAAAATACCCGAATACGCCGTCAGTGCCTGCAGCATTACATTTAATGGCACATAATTACGACCTTATATATATGAAAATACTGGCAAAAGATGCACGCCGTGTATTGAAAAAAAGTTACCCAGCTTATCGTCCACACTATAGTTTAAAGAACTAATATTAAGAGTTTTGCATAATTTATGAACAAACAAGAGCGTCTTTTTGCACTTAAAATTTCCTCAATTATGGCAACTCGACTGTTTGGGTTGTTTATGATATTTCCTGTGTTTTCAGTTTATGCTGCACAATATGAAAACACCACGCCCTACTTAATCGGTCTGGCCATTGGCATTTATGGCTTAACTCAAGCACTATTACAAATTCCATTCGGCTATTTATCTGACCAGTTTGGGCGCAAACCATTGCTAATTATTGGTTTAATTTTTTTCTTTATCGGCAGCGTGGTGGCAGCCAATTCCACCGATATTGTTCATGTGGTTGTTGGCAGAGCCTTACAAGGTAGTGGTGCGATTTCTGCAGTATTGATGGCTTTTTTAGCCGATTTTGTTTCCGAAGATCAGCGTTCTAAAGCCAATGCTTTTGTTGGTATGCAAATTGGTGTAGCATTTATGCTTTCCTTGTTAATTGGCCCAATGATTACGGTAAATTTAGGTATTTCTGGACTTTTTTGGGTTATTTCTGGCTTATCTGTAGTAGCATTAGCAATTGTTATCACCCTGCCGTATGTCAAGCCACACGCACAATACACACTATCATTGACAAGCATCAAACAAGTTCTAACTGCTAAATTACTTAAACTGGATTTTAGTGTCTTCACTTTACACTTGATTTTAACCTGTATTTTTATCGTTATGCCATTGCTACTGGTTAAAAACAATATTGTTGCCACGGATTTAAAGGACAATTGGAGTGTTTATTTGCCAGTAATGTTGCTGGCTTTTGTGGGCATGCTACCTATTATCATTTTAGCCGAAAAATTTCATAAACATAAAATTATGATAATCGTTGCAATTATTATTATGATTACCAGTCAAATTTTGTTTTACCAAGTGTCCCTTACTTACACCACATTGCTTATTTTACTAACCCTATTTTTCATTGCTTTTAATGCAATGGAAGCAATGCTACCATCGCTTATTGCCAGAACTGCAACCAGTGATAAACGCGGTTTAGCAATGGGTATGTATTCCACCTCGCAATTTCTAGGTGCATTTGTTGGTGGTGTATTTGGTGGATGGATTTACAACATTTATAATTTAAATAGTGTATTCTTATTCACTACATTTATGTCAATAATTTGGTTGGGCGTGATGCTCACTACAAAACAACAAAAATTTTAAAAGGAGAAAAAAATGGCGGGTATTAATAAAGTAATTTTAGTCGGTAATTTGGGTGCGAAACCAGAGGTAAAATATGGTGCTACAGGCAATGCAGTGACTAATTTATCAGTAGCAACAAGTGAATCTTGGACTGATAAAAACACAGGTCAAAAACAAGAAAAAACCGAATGGCACCGTGTTAGTTTATTTGGCAAACTTGCTGAAATCGCTGGTCAATACTTAGATAAAGGCTCTAAAGTCTATGTTGAAGGTAAACTTCAAACTCGTAAATGGCAAGACCAATCAGGGGCTGACCGTTACTCTACTGAGGTTGTTGTATCAGGCTTTAATGGCACTTTACAAATGTTAGACCGCCGTGATAATGCGGATGCACCAGCACCACAACAAGCAGCTGCCCCTACCCAACAGCAAACTGCACCAGCACCTCAACCACCTGCTGCCGACCCCATTACCCCAGTTGATAACGCTGGATTTGATGACGATATTCCATTCTAGTTCACTTGTCAATAATTAAAAAAAAAGCCCGTAAAATCGGGCTTTTTTTTGCTTTTAAGAACAATGTGAAAAACCTATTTATTGTCCCAATAATTAGCCTTGTCTCTTAATACCCAACGCACACCACCCTTCGGATTTTCAACATCACCTTTGTATCTTGGAATAATATGCACATGCAAATGCATTACACTCTGCCCTGCCATTAACCCATTGTTAATACCGATATTGTAAGCATCAGGCGAAAATTCCTTATCCAAAACCTTTTTAGCCGCTTGCACTGCCTTACCAATCGCCAATATTTCATCTTCAGTGGCTTCAAAATAAGTGGCAAAATGTCTTTTAGGGATAACCAGTGTATGCCCCGGTGATGCAGGATAATTATCAATAAAAGTAATGGTTTGCTCACATTCACCAATAATGCGTTCCTCATTTTTCAACTTACAAAAAATACAATCGTTACTCATAATATCCGTCCAAAAGTTTAAAAAATCGTTATTTTACCCATAAAAAAGCCAGTTAAAAACTGGCTTTTTAGTAAACTAAGAGGTCGTTGTTATTTTGTTTTAACGAATGGCTTTTGATTGTAGTTATTGTTGTATGGATTATAACCATAACCATTACGGTTGTTGTAACGGTTATTGCCACCCCAGCCGTTATTATTGTCACTAAATTCATCCATCATATTTGACATTTCTTCAGAATACCAACGAGGATCCCAATAATCATAAGGGTTGAAAGAAAAAATACCATTGTCTTGTTGGTAGCCATAATTGTTATAACCATTATAGTTATTATTACTCCACGGCATATTGTCATTACCCCAAAAGGCATTGGCATTTAAAGTAAATACCAATAATGCGATTGTTAAAATCTTCTTCATAGTTATTTCTCCGTTTAATAAAGGCCTTTGTATGAATAGGAATGATTAGCAAAATTCAATTTTTTCCAACTTAGTTTTTTTAAACCTTGTTTTGCATAGGGTTTTTAAAAATTCCTAAGTAGATAGAAAGTGAGCTATTGATACAAAAGTCTTTAAATGATAAAGTTGATAATTATAACAGGTTATCTTTACACTTTGTGATTGTATAATACCTCAAATGAATACACAGCAATTATTACAGTCTCTTTTACAGCAACGAATCTTAGTGTTAGACGGTGCTATGGGGACGATGATTCAAAAATACAAACTGAGTGAAGAAGATTATCGAGGCGAGCGCTTTAAAGATTATTCCATTTTGATTCAGGGAAATAACGATTTGTTGTCGCTAACGCAACCAGACATTATTAAAGACATTCACAAATCCTATCTTGAGGTTGGCAGTGATATTATCGAAACCAATACTTTTAATGCTACACGCACTTCTATGGCAGATTATAAAATGCAAGATTTGGCGTATGAAATTAATGTTGTTAGCGCCAAACTTGCCCGTGAGGCTTGTGATGAATTTTCAACAAAAAATAAGCCTCGCTTCGTTGCAGGCGTGCTGGGTCCCACCTCTAAAACCTGCTCACTTTCCCCTGATGTAAACGACCCAGGTTTTAGAAACATTAGTTTTGATGAGTTGGTCGAAGTTTATATGCAATCAACTCGTGGTTTGATTGAAGGCGGTTCGGACATTATTTTAATTGAAACCATCTTTGACACTCTCAACGCTAAAGCCGCTATTTTTGCCGTTGAGCAAGTCTTTGAAGACGATGATATTAAATTGCCTATTATGATTTCAGGCACTATTACCGATGCCTCTGGCCGCACTCTTTCAGGGCAAATGACCGAGGCTTTTTACAATTCACTTCGTCACGCCAACCCTATTTCTATTGGTCTTAATTGTGCATTGGGGCCTGATTTATTACGTCAATATGTGGCAGAACTGTCCCGTGTGGCAAATTGCTTCGTTTCAGCCCATCCTAATGCAGGTTTACCAAATGAATTTGGAGAGTATGACTTAGAGGCGTTGGAAATGAGTGAGCAAGTCAGTGAATGGGCAGAATCTGGCTTGGTCAATATTCTAGGCGGTTGTTGCGGTTCTACACCCGAACACATTAAAGCGATTGCCGATAAAATTACAAACACTGCCCCTAGGAAAATCCCTAATATTAAGCCCGCATTGCGTTTATCAGGCTTAGAGCCGTTTAATGTGGATGAAAATTCCTTATTTGTGAATGTTGGCGAACGAGCCAATGTAACGGGTTCTGCCAAGTTTAAGCGCTTAATTCTAAATGAAGAATTTGAAGAGGCACTGGATATTTGTCGTGCCCAAGTAGAAGATGGCGCCCAAGTGGTTGATATCAATATGGATGAAGGTATGCTTGACGGCAAAGCCGCCATGATTCGTTTTGTCAATCTTATCGCTTCAGAGCCAGATATTTCCAAAGTTCCACTTATGATTGACTCATCCAAATGGGAAATTATCGAAGCAGGACTTAAATGCACACAAGGCAAACCTATCGTCAACTCTATCTCGCTCAAAGAAGGTAAAGACAATTTCATTAAAGTCGCCAAATTATGCAAACGCTACGGTGCTGCCATTATTGTCATGGCATTTGACGAAGCAGGTCAAGCAGACACCCAAGAACGCAAAATTGAAATTTGCACCACCGCCTACAATATCTTAGTCAATGAATTAAACTTTCCAGCAGAAGATATTATTTTTGACCCCAACATCTTTGCCGTTGCCACAGGTATAAAAGAACACAACAACTACGGCGTGGATTTTATCGAAGCCACACGCAAAATTACTAGCACCCTACCCCATGTCAATATCTCGGGTGGCGTTTCAAATGTTTCATTTTCCTTTAGAGGCAACAACCCCGTGCGTGAGGCAATTCACTCGGTATTTTTATACCACGCCATTAAGGCTGGTATGGGCATGGGCATTGTCAACGCTGGGCAATTAGTGGTGTATGACGACATTAATCCCAAACTTAAAAAAGCTGTTGAAGCCGTTGTCTTGAATACCGACCCAGACGCAGGCGAACACCTCGTCAATATTGCTGCTGAATTTTCAGGCACAATAGAAAAAAAAGACAACAAAAAAGACCTAGAATGGCGTACATGGATAGTAGAAAAACGCTTAGAACACGCCCTAGTCAAAGGCATTACTAAATTCATTGACGAAGACACCCAAGAAGCACTTGAGAAACTGGGTCGCCCTATTCTCGTCATTGAAGGTCCGCTAATGAGCGGTATGAATGTTGTAGGTGATTTGTTTGGTGCTGGAAAAATGTTCCTCCCCCAAGTGGTTAAATCTGCCCGTGTAATGAAAAAATCCGTAGCTTATCTTGACCCTTTTTTAGAAGCTGAAAAACAAGATTGTGCCCCTACTTCACAAGGAAAAATCCTTATGGCAACCGTTAAAGGTGATGTTCACGACATTGGCAAAAACATCGTTGGCGTGGTGTTATCTTGCAACAACTATGAAATTATTGACTTAGGTGTAATGGTGCCTACCGAAACCATTCTAACAACCGCAAAAAAAGAAAAAGTTGATATTATCGGACTGTCAGGACTCATTACCCCCTCACTTGATGAAATGGTATTTGTCGCCAAAGAAATGACTCGCCAAGGCTTCACCCTCCCCCTGCTAATTGGTGGTGCTACCACCTCCAAAGCCCATACCGCCGTCAAAATTGAACCTGAATACGACCAAGGTGTATTTTATGTTCAAGATGCCTCCAAAGCCGTTGGCGTAGTCTCCAGCCTCCTATCAAGCACTTTAAAACCTCAACTCCTAGCAAACACCAACGCTGAATACGAGCAAGTGCGTCAACGCCGTGCCAACAAAGGCAAAAGCAAACTCATTTCGTTAGAACAAGCACGCAAAAACAAACCAAAAATCAATTTTAATACCATTGCCAAACCTAAGCAGCTCGGCATCCAAGTTTTTAAAAACTACGACTTAGCCGAAATTTTCAAATTTATTGACTGGGTGCCCTTTTTCCGAACTTGGGAACTGGCAGGCAAATTCCCTGACATTTTAACTGATGAAATCGTTGGTGAATCCGCCACCGCCCTATTTGACGACGCTAAAGCTATGTTTAAAAAAGTCATCGACCAAAAATTACTCCAAGCCAACGCCGTCATTGGTATTTTCCCCGCCAACAGCATCAATGAAGATATTGAACTCTACAATGAAAATGGCGAAACACTCACAACCCTCAATCACCTACGCCAACAACTCAACAAAAAAGGCAACACCCCGAACTTCTGCCTCAGTGACTTCATCGCCCCAAAAGACAGTAATACCACTGATTATATGGGTGCATTTGCCATCACTGCTGGCATCAATATTGACCCATTAGTGGCAGCCTTTGAAGCCGATCACGATGATTACAATTCAATCATGATCAAAGCCGTCGCCGACCGCCTAGCCGAAGCCTTTACCGAGCTCATGCACTTCAAACTTCGCACCGAACTCTGGGGCTACAGCACCGAAACTTTTGATAACAACCAGCTCATTCAAGAGCAATTCGACGGCATTCGCCCCGCCCCCGGATACCCCTGCTGCCCCGAACACAGCGAAAAAGAAAAACTGTGGGACCTGCTCAATGTAGAAAAAAATATCAACATGACCCTTACCAGTTCCTACGCTATGCTCCCTACCGCTTCCGTCAGTGGCTGGTATTTTGCCAACCCCGATGCCAAATACTTCGGTGTTGCCAAAATCAACCAAGCCCAACTAGACAATTATGCCAAGCGCAAAGGTGTGTCAATAGAACAGGCTGAAAGATTGCTTTCACCTAATTTAGAGTAATTTTTTATTTTTTTATGTAACATAACGACTAAATTAAAAATCCAGTGATAAATATATATTTTATAGGACAGAGTTTAAAAAAATACCAATTTGATAAAAATTGAATTCTGCTAATCATCCATATTTATACAAAGGTTTCTATAAAAGTAAATAAAATGGGTAAGGGTGTTTCTTTTTCACCCCTAAAAATAAACTACAAATAATAAGGCAATTAAGTTATGTGCAATAAAAAATCAATTATAAATAACGCCAATGAAGCAGCTTCAACTGTTTTGTTTCAAGCAATGATAGCTGCTAATCAAGGCACTTTTGCAGTAGGTGGATGTATTATCGAAAATAGTAGTGGACGGATAATCAAGGCCATGCACAACAATGCATTAAAGCCTCTGTCTACTACAAATAAAATCTTTACTTTTGACCCAACTGCTCACGGAGAACGCCAATTGGTTTCTTGGTACTATGCCAATAAAACTTCATTATCACTCCCAGAGCCAAAAGAATTAACTGTTGTAACGACTCTTGATCCTTGTGCTATGTGTGCGGGAACATTATTAACTGCTGGTTTTAATGTTGCAGTTGTGGCGATTGACGATTTGGCTGGTATTAATTACAATAAATCATTCTTATTTAAGGATTTACCTTCAAATCTTCAAAATTTGGCTAAGTCAAAATTTGGCTATTATGCATGCGGATATAAGAATCAAGATTTGTCTATTTATGTTAGAGAATATATAGGTGGGACTGATGTAGCATTTAGCAATTCCATTGTCAGTGCAGAAAACCTAATGGGGTGTAGTAGTATTTTTCAGGCCAGTGTAAATGCAGTCCGTAATAATAGTTCGGATTCTGGATTAAAACCAAGTTTACTTTCCAACCCTGCAAACCTCCCTGATGATTCGCTGATTAAAACATTATTTAGAAAAGTTTACCCTGAGGCGTTTAAATTAAGCATACCCAATAACCGACTTCCAAATACAGACCTATATAATCTTCTCGTTAAGGTTAAAAATTCAGTGCCAGATGCAAAAAATGCTGTAGCATTCCTCGATCCATTTGGCAATGTTGTTCTTTGTTTTGCTGACACTTTTGGAGTGAGTCCTGTGCAAACCGCCTTCATGAATGTAACTCAGTCCTATGCAAAAATACGCTATGAATTAATGAATGATAAGGAAATATACGAAAAGACAGCAAAAACATTAACCCATCCTAAATACGGAACTTTTGTATTTCTAAATGCCCCCAATCCAGCCGATCCAGCTACTGTAATGATGTTAGGTGCGTATGGATCCACGCTTGAAGGGCCAGTTCCCCAGATATTTCCAGCAAATCTTCAATACTACAATCATCCCGAAGAAGGAACAATAGAAGAACTTTCTTCTTTGATTATGAATTTCCCACCTTTTTATACTCAATTAGCACAATTATCAATAATGCAGACAGCCACTAGTCCAAATAAATAGTTAAGAATAAGACCTTAGTGTAAATATAAATGGATAAAATTCAATTTTTTGCTAAATTGGTAAAAAGTGAATTCTATACAAAGGTTTTAAACATTTTTTTTTGCTATCAAACCCCTTCAATTAAATAAGATAAACTGGCTAACATCAAATAAACAACACTGGTAGTAACAAGCATAGTGGCAATAACCTTGGTGAGTGCTAGGTTATTTCCCAAAATGCGATTATTTATTAGCCAAATGATGTAACTAAGTATAAAAACAACAATAAGTATTCTGATAATCATATTTTATTTTTTTAATTTTTCTGCTATTTTATCCGCTAATGCTTGCGAGATACCTTCTACTTTTGCGATTTCATCACGGCTGGCTTTTTGCACTTCTTGTAAGCCACCAAAATAATTAAGCAATGCAGTTCGGCGTAATTTTCCTACGCCTGAGATGCCTTCAAGTATTGATGTGGTGCGTTTTTTTCCACGCTTCTGTCGATGATTTTTGATGGCAAAACGGTGTGATTCATCACGAATATGGTTAACCAACATTAGTGCTTGGTCGTGTGGTAGCAGATTGATTTTTTGCGTTTTGCCGTCTTTGACCATAATTAAAGTTTCTAATCCCGCTTTTCTGCCCTCACCCTTTGCCACACCGACCAGTTGAATAGACTCAATGCCAATTGAATCCATTACCATAATCGCTTGGTTTAGTTGCCCCAAGCCACCATCAATAAAAACCACATCGGGTAGTATTTTTTGCTCTTTTAATAAGCGTGAATAACGCCTAAAAACTGCCTGATTCATCGCTGCATAATCATCACCGGGGGTAATGTTGTTGATATTGAATTGACGATATTGCTTAACTCTTGGCAGTCCTTTTTCAAACACTACACAAGAAGCAACTGTTGCCTCACCCATAGTGTGGCTAATATCAAAACATTCCATAGTATTTGGTAGTGTTTTAAGGTCAAGCGTTCTTTGCAATTGCTGAAGTTGTGTGCGTTTGGTGAATTTTGAAATCAGGTGTTGTTTTAGGTTTTCTTTTGCAGTAAGTGCGGCAATTTTTAAAAAATGACGCTTGTCTTTTTGTGGTGCATCAATAATTTGTGTGGACAATGCTGAGGCAATGATTTTTTTGTCTGCTAATTTGTTACTCAACAGAAGTTGCTTTGGCGTGTCTTTACCTAAATAATACAGTGGCAGAAAGGCCGATAAAACCACTTCAGCCTCTTTACCGTTAGCATGTTGTGGAAAAATACATTCTTGACCAATTTGCTTGCCTGAACGCACGAATAATATCTCAACAGCATGGGTGCCACCTTGAGTAGCGATGCTAATCACATCCATATTGCCCATTGTTTGGGAACTGTGTTGCTCCTGAATGGTGCGTAGACCAATCATTTGGTCACGCAAATGGGCGGCCAATTCAAAATCTTGGCTTTTAGATGCATTTTGCATTTTTTGTGAGATGTTGTCTAAGGTTTGTGCACCTTTTCCTGATAGAAATAATCTCATCATCTTAACATCTTGCCTATAATCTTCATCGCTAATTTTATTAACACAAGGTGCACTACAAAGCCCAATTTGATATTCCAAACAGGGTCGCGATCTTGAGCGATAAGTAGCGTTAGCACACTGTCTTACTTTAAAAATTTTCTTCAATAAAGTAAGTGAATTACGCACCACATGTGCTGACGGATAAGGGCCAAAATATTGGTATTTTTCATTTTTAGTGCCTCGATAAAAACCCACACGCGGGTGCTTGTCATTGCTAACACAAATATAAGGATAACTCTTGGCGTCTTTAAGCAAAATGTTATATCTGGGTTTGTGCTGTTTAATCAGTTCATTTTCCAATAACAATGCCTGTGTTTCAGTATCGGTAATCACCACATCAAAATTTTGAATATTAATAACCAATACTCTGGTTTTGTCGTCTTGATGGGTTTTGGAAAAATAACTAGATACGCGTTTCTTTAAGTTTTTTGCTTTACCCACATAAATCACTAGCCCCTGTTTATCAAGCATTTGATAAACACCCGGTTGAGTTGTTAAATTTTTTAGTTTTTCTTTAATTAGCATCTATACAAAAAAGGTAAAATCAATATTTTTATTATTCTATGAACTTTTGATATGAAAAATACGGTTAAAACATTGTTTATTATATTGTCTATTTTGATTACTGGTGCAACTTTAGCAGTAGAGCGTAATGTTGCACCGTATTCAAAGGCTATCAACTCACCAGATGTCGTTGCACTCGACATTATGACAAACGCTTTGTCATCACTGAAAAAACTTAGAAAAAAAAATCAAGTTACCTCTGAAAATATTGAAGCACTTATTGAGACTAAACTATTGCCTCATATTGCAATAGATGTGGCAATGCGTTCAACGCTAGAAAAATATTGGGATGGCTTTAATAGCCAACAAAAGAAGGCTTTTCAGCAATATATTACTGCATCTTTAATCAATGATTACGCAGGTATTTTAAGCACTTATAAACAACTTGATGATATTAAAATTTCCACCCACCCAAAGATAAAGCGTAAAGGTAATAAAGCCATTGTTAAATTATTTATTGCCTTTAATGACAGTCAAACCCCCCTTAAAATTACTTTAAAAATGATTCGCTCAAGCCATTGGCGTGTATATGACTTGGTATTTTCAGGTGTAAGCCTGATTAAGAACTATAAAGCACAATTTAATTCACATATTAAACGCAAAGGTATGGACAGTTTGATTAAAAAAATCAACAAAAAAATAAAAAACAATGTATAAACTCGTTATTCAGGGTGGCAAACCTTTGCAAGGCACTATAAAAGCATCTGGGTCTAAAAATTCTTCACTGCCTATTTTGTTTGCCTCTATTCTAGCAGACGGTCCCATTACACTCCATAATGCACCACAACTCAGTGATGTATCTACTGCATTAAGATTATTAATGAGTATGGGTGCTGAGTTTATCCTTGAGTCTGATTCTTCATTATTTTTGGATGCATCAAAACTCAACCATTTGGTTGCCGACTACAATTTAGTTAAAACGATGCGTGCGGCAATTTTAGTACTTGGACCAATGCTAACAAAATATGGAAAAGCCAAAGTATCGCTACCTGGCGGTTGTGCAATTGGCACTCGCCCTGTTAACCTTCATCTAAAAGCCTTAGAGGAATTGGGTGCTACCATTGAAGTTAAAAATGGCTATATTTATGCGGAAGCTGAAAACTTAGTTGGGGCTGATATTTATTTTGACCAAGTTTCTGTTACTGCCACAGAAAATGTCATCATGGCAGCGACTTTGGCACAAGGCACCACCACAATCAATAACGCTGCACAAGAGCCAGAAATTTCCGATTTGTCCTATTGTTTAAATAAAATGGGTGCAAAAATTAGTGGTATTGGCACTTCTGTTATCGTGGTTGAAGGGGTGAAAAAATTAAACGGTGTGCAATATTCAGTCTGCTCAGACCGCATTGAAGTTGCCACTTATTTAGTGGCTGCTGCCATTACTGGTGGCTCTATCACCGTTAAAAATACCAACCCAAAAGCAATGCGTTCAGTGCTGGGGAAATTAATTGAAACAGGGGCGGATATCAAAACCAGCAGTCAATCAATTACATTAAATATGAATGGCAAACAAGCAAAAGCCGTTAACATAAAAACTGGCACTTACCCCAATTTTCCAACTGATATGCAAGCACAATTTACAGCATTAAATGCGATTGCAAAAGGTCATAGTAGCATTACTGAGAACATCTTTGAAAACCGTTTTATGCACATTCCCGAGTTAATACGCATGGGTGCTAATCTGACCTTGGAAGGCAATACAGTGATTTGTAAAGGCGTAAAATCACTTACTGGCACACATTTAATGGCGACTGATTTAAGAGCCTCAGCATCCTTAGTATTAGCAGGATTAGCCGCCAAAGGCACAACCACGATTGAGCGAGTCTATCATCTCGACCGTGGCTATGAAACCATTGAAGAAAAACTAAAATTATTGGGTGCTAATATTGAAAGAGTCCAAGATTAATTAAAGGTATATTATGCTAACAATCGCATTATCCAAAGGTAGAATTCTCGAGCAAACCTTGCCACTATTAAAAAAAGCAGGGCTAGAAATTGCCGACACAGAGCTAAACTCCAGAAAACTGATTCTGGACACCAATTTTGACGACATTAAAGTCATTGTCATTCGTGCCACTGATGTCCCTGTGTTTGTGCAACACGGTGCGGCAGATATGGGTATTGCTGGCAAAGATGTGCTATTGGAACACGGTGCTAATGGCTTATTTGAGTTACTAGATTTGGGCATTGCCAAATGTAAATTAATGGTAGCAGCCAGTGATGAAAACCAACTAAAGCAAGACACTTTAAAAATTGCCACCAAATATGTCAATTCAGCCAAACAGTATTTTGAAGCCAAAAGCCAGCAAATTGAGATTATCAAACTGTATGGGGCAATGGAACTCGCCCCTGTCGTTGGTTTAGCACATTGCATTGTTGATTTAGTTGATACTGGCAATACGCTCAAGGCAAATGGACTTATGCCACTTGAACATATTAAAGATATCAGCTCTCGCTTGGTGGTTAATACCGCCTCATTTAAAACCAAAAACACTCAAATTAAATCTTGGATTTGCAATATTGAGAAAAACTTATGATTACTAAGTTGGTATCCACACAAGTTGATTTTCAAAAAAGACTATCTTCATTGCTTGCTTGGGATAGTGTTTCTAATAAACAAGTTACACAAACAGTTGATGACATTATTGCCAAAATTCGTAGCAACGGCGACAGTGCTTTAGTGGATTATACGAATACATTTGATGAAATGAATGCCACCAGCATGAAGGAATTAACCATTAAATTGCCTGCCCTTAAACAGGCCTTTGACACGCTGAATGAAAAGCAAAAATCTGCATTGACAATTGCAGCAGACCGAGTGCGTTTTTATCATGAAAAGCAAAAGCAAAGCACTTGGACTTACACCGAAGATGACGGCACAATGTTGGGGCAAAAAATCACCCCGCTTGATCGTGTAGGTTTATATGTACCGGGTGGCAAAGCAGCCTACCCTTCTTCTGTGCTAATGAACGCCATCCCTGCCAAAGTGGCTGGCGTGCAAGATTTAATCATGGTGGTGCCCACACCAAATGGTGTTACCAACTCGTTAGTGCTAGCCGCAGCTTATATTTCAGGCGTTACTCAAGTCTTTACTGTGGGTGGTGCACAAGCAATAGCAGCCCTTGCTTATGGCACAAAAACCATACCAAAAGTAGATAAAATTGTTGGCCCTGGCAATATATATGTCGCCACTGCCAAGCGTGCTGTTTTTGGGCAGGTCGGCATTGATATGATTGCAGGCCCCAGTGAAATTTTAATTATTTGTGATGGCAAAACCAACCCCGATTGGATTGCTATGGATTTGTTTTCTCAAGCAGAACACGATGAAGATGCGCAATCGATTTTACTCTGTCCCGATGCCGATTTTATCAGCCAAGTTGAAAAAAGCATTGCTAAATTACTGCCCACCATGGACAGAAAAGCCATCATTAAAACAGCACTTGCAAACCGTGGTGCACTCATTCACACCAAAGATATGAATGAAGCTATCACTTTATCCAACCAAATTGCCCCCGAACATTTAGAGTTATCTGTTGAAAATCCACAAGACATGTTAGACAGTATTCAACACGCAGGTGCAATTTTTATGGGTCGCCACACTTGCGAATCCTTAGGAGATTATTGTGCAGGGCCTAACCATGTTCTACCCACCTCAGGCACTGCTCGTTTTTCATCCCCACTTGGTGTTTATGACTTTCAAAAAAAATCCAGTTTAATTATGGTCTCCGATCAAGGTGCCAACACACTGGGTGAAATCGCTGCTATCTTAGCTGACGGTGAAGGCTTGCAGGCACACGCCCAATCTGCTAAATATAGAATAAATCATTAATTCTTTAGCGTCAAAATGACGCTTTTTCGAGTAAATTATTTGCGACAATTTGCCCAGCTACCCGATGAACTTATGCAATCAAAACAATCTGTCTGAAACTGCATTTTTTACTCCTATTGATTCAACTTATCAAATCAGATGGTTTACTTGTGAGGTGGTGAGATTAAATGCCAATATTTAGGTCATAGGGTGAAAATTTCTGGCAAAGCTATAAAATGTATGACAGGCACTATTATTGCTATTGCCCATATAATCTAAGTATTTGTCTTAATAATTATAGTTATCATAGGTGAATTTAATGGTTTTTAAAAAAATTTCACCGCCTTCTCTTTCTTGCTATTAACTGTTGATTTGTTGTAGCTTTATTTGTTGCTTCTTTTTCTCACGCATCTCTTTATGGCGTAAATCACGCTTAACTTCTTTTATTTTGGCTGGACACTTGTGCTGGTCTTTATACAATACTTGACAATGGAGGCACTGCATACATTCATTGTCATTAATATTGCCCTCAGGATGAATAGCATCTACCATACATTCATTGGCACAAGTTTGACAAGGTGTGCCACAATCTCTTGGGTATCTTTTTAGCCAATTAAATATTCTCAATTTAGCAGGGATAGCTAGCACTGCACCAAGTGGGCATAAATACCTACAATAAAAACGCTCGATAAACAGACCGATAAATAACAAAACTAAGGCATAGATAACAAACGGCCATGTGCGGTCAAAGTTCAAAATAATAGCTGTTTTAAAAGGCTCAACCTCACTGAAGTGCTCTGCCAATTCAAGAGAATAAAGGGAAATACCAAGCAATCCTAAGAATATTAAATACTTAATTGCCCATGACCTTTCGTGCAACCCCCAAGGAAGTTTAACCTGTGGCACTTTAAAATGTTTTGCAACTTTGTTTAAAAGTTCTTGCAACGCACCAAAAGGACACAACCAACCACAATAGACACCTCGTCCCCATAAAAGCACAATAGCGGCAACAGATGCCCATGAGATAAATACCAGGGGATCAAGTAAGAAAAAGCCCCAAGTAAAGTTATCCATAATTACATGGATAAAAGTTAAGACATTAACAATGGACAGTTGGTCATTTGACATAAAGCCAATCCATATAAGCGTAAACACAAGAAAAGAATTACGAACAATGGCTGTTTTATTAGCGGATGTAGTTAATCTATCTTGTTCAAAAAATATAACTGTTAGTGTAAATAAGGCAATAAATAAGATAATAATATCTGTTTTTTTATCCTCCCATATGCTTCTAATCAAACTATTTTTATTAGATTTTTTTTGAACATTAATTTTTTCATAATAATATTCAGGTAATTGATATTTAACAATGTGATTATAGAATTTTTTTTCATCAACATTAATTTCACGATTGATCAATAAATTGAATTTCCAAGGTGCACTTGGGTTAAAACTAGACTTTTCAGGGAGTCTAAACAACCCAATTTCAGTAAATTTTGGCGATCCTTTGGCGTAAGACTTTGCTAATCGCTTATATTGCATATCTCTAAATCTATAAATGTTAGTGTTTTGTTCAATTGTAAATCTGTCAAACAAGCCACCACGAACAAAACCAGTTCCTCTAAATGAATACAAACCACTTGCCATTACCAAAATGGCATGCTGGTCTTTAGATATTTTTTTGGTTAAGTTTTTATATTCTGCTTTGCCTAAAATATTTTGACCAATTTCTTTTATACTAACAAGTGCAAGATTAAGATTAATAAAGGTGTCATTTGGGCTATCTGATTCTGTGATGTTTGCCGCAGCGTTATAGCTATTTTTTAAATATTGTGCACTAACATCTCCAACACTGATTGTGCTATTAGAGATGGCACCAGAAGACAAAAGTTGTTGCCAACTTTTTTCTTGCACAGGTAAATTTATCTTAATGCGTTCAACTTTAGCATTAGAAAAATTATCCGCAAAACCAGATAAGTTAATTTTTTTTGCAAACTTTAATATCGTATGTAAAACACTGTCGTCAATGACTCGGTCAGTTACTGTTGCACCACTAACTGCATCAATTTTTCGATGATCAAATTGATCTTTAAGCCAAGTTTCAATAACATTAAAATTTTTATATCTAATAAAATTATCTGTTAATCTTTTTTCTGGAATGCCTGTGAGAACAATAGGCTCCGAGTGCTTTAATAACTGCACGCCCTGAACTTGGCTATTATTATTAATGCCAATGGCAATATGAATGGGTTTGCCAGAATAACCGATTGTTTCGTTAAAATCAGTATTAATAATCACATAACCCACAGGTTTCTGATTTTGAAAAATACGCAACGCAGGAGTATTGTCCATTTTCTTAGTAGTGACTAAGCCCGGATAGAGGATGGATAAATCAATTTTATCTTTGAATTTATTTAGTTGAATATCTCCGTATACAATAAAAGACAATAGCATAAACGACATAAAAATTAACTTTTTTATTAAATTCTCTGCTATCATTGGTTCTCTAATGTTTAATCATTGTGCAATATTATACTATTTGTTACAAATATCATTATTGACTTATATCAATGTTTGTTTTAACTGGTTTATTTAAAATTTAGACTAATATTTTTTTATACAACAAGGTGAAGATAATGAAAAAGATAAAAAATGAAAAAGATAAAAGTGTTCAAACTGGCGTTAGTCGTCGTAACTTTTTAAAAGGTGGTGTCGCAATTGGTGCTGGTGCTACAGCTGTCCCCATGGTTGGCGGATTAGGTATATTAGGGTCAGCCAATGCACAAGCTTCTTCAAACAAAGGCTTTATTGCACCGGGTGAATTAGATGATTATTACGGCTTTTGGAGTAGTGGTCAAGCTGGCGAAGTTCGTATTATTGGCGTTCCTTCTATGCGTGAACTTAGTCGCATACCTGTATTTAACCGATGTAGTGCAACAGGATGGGGTCAAACTAATGAAAGTTTAAAAATCCTAACAGAGGGGCTCACAGATAAAACTAAAAAATTATTTAAAAAACGCGGTATGAAGACTTGGGACAATGGCGATCTTCATCATCCCCATATGTCTTTTACTGACGGCACTTATGATGGCAGATATATCTTTGTTAATGATAAATTAAACTCAAGAGTTGCCCGAATTCGTTGCGACATCATGAAAACTGATAAGATAATTGAAATACCTAATGCGGCAGATATTCACGGACTTAGGCCGCAAAAATACCCTAGAACAGGTTATATTTTTGCCAATGGCGAACATCGAGTGCCACTCCCTAATGATGGTTTAATCTTAGATGAGCCTGAAAAATACCATGCTATTTTTACCGCAATTGATGGTGATACAATGGAAATTTCATGGCAAGTCATTGTTGACGGAAACCTTGATAATAATGATGCAGATTATCAAGGTTTATACGCTTTTTCAACAAGTTATAACTCTGAAGAAGGGGTAACATTAGCTGAAATGACAGCAGGTGAGCAAGACCATGTTGTGATATTTGACATTAAAGCTATTGAGGCTGGTGTAAAGCGTGGTGATTATAAAATCATGAATGGCGTTAAAGTGTTAAATGGTCAAAAAGGTTCTAAATATACTCGCTATATTCCTATTTCCAGTTCACCACATGGTATTAACACTGCCCCAGATAAGAGGCATGTTGTGATTAATGGTAAATTATCTCCTACTGTATCAGTTATGGATGTAAGGAAGTTGCCTGACTTATTTGCAGATAAAATCAAACCAAGAGATGTGATTGTTGCAGAGCCGAAATTAGGATTAGGCCCGTTACACACTTCATTTGACAACCGTGGTAACGCATATACAACGCTATTTCTTGATAGTCAAGCATGCAAATGGAATATCAAAAAAGCAATTAGGCAATACAATGGTGAAAAGGTTAATCCAGTTATTCAAAAAATTGATACCGCTTATCAACCAGGTCATAATCACACCTCTATGGGTGAAACAAAGGACGCTGATGGTAAATGGCTGGTTTCTCTTAATAAATTCTCTAAAGATAGATTTATTAATGTCGGCCCATTAAAACCTGAAAATGATCAACTCATTGATATTTCAGGTTCAAAAATGAAATTAGTGCATGATGGACCTACTTTTGCCGAGCCTCATGATTGTATTATGGTAGATACTTCAATTGTCAATCCTGTAAATATCTATAGTCGTGATGACCCAATGTTTGCTGATGCAGTTGCACAGGCGAAAAAAGATGGGGTTAAATTAGAAGGCGGTAGTAAAATTATTCGTGATGGCAATAAAATTCGTGTGTATATGTGGTCTATTGCCCCTAATTACAGCATGAACAAATTTACGGTCAATGAAGGAGACGAGGTTACAATTTATATCACAAATTTAGATAAGGTTGATGACTTAACACATGGTTTTGCTATGGGTAAATACGGCGTAGCTATGGAAGTGGCGGCACAAGCAACTTCATCAGTTACTTTCACTGCCGATGATCCGGGTGTGCATTGGTGGTATTGCCAATGGTTTTGTCATGCGCTACATATGGAGATGCGTGGTAGGATGCTTGTTAAGCCGAAGAAGAAAAATGCTTGATAACTTGCTAAAAAGCAACTAAAAATTGGCTATTAAAACAATATTAAATCCGCTGTTATTTATTTTCAGCGGTTTTTTATATGCACAACCCATTGTTATTACAGCCGCCCAAGATTTATCTCAGGTCATTTCCAGTGCAAACAACGGGGATATTTACTTGTTAAAATCAGGTATCTATTCAGGCAATATTACTATAGATAAGAAAATAACCATCATAGGTGAGGACGGTGCAAAAATAGTAGGTGCTAAAAAAGGTAGTGTCATCACGATTAACGCAAACAATGTAACAATAAAAAACCTCATTATTAGCAATTCTGGCATAAATTTAGCCTCGCAAGATAGCGCTATTTTTGTAAATAAAAATATGAGCAATGCTCTAATCCAAAATAACACCCTCATAGGAAATTTGATTGGTGTGTATCTTTGGGGGGCGATAAACTCAAGTGTCATTAATAATAAAATTATTGGCAAAAAAGACTTACGCGAGAATGAACGAGGCAATGGCATACAACTTTGGAATTCCCCTGGATCAAAGGTAAGCTTTAATGATGTTAGTTATGGGCGAGATGGGATTTTTGTGACGACTAGTAAAAACAACACCTTTAATAATAATTTTTTTCATAACTTGCGTTACAGTATTCATTATATGTACACCAATAACAGTAGCGTAAGAGACAATGTCTCTATCGGCAATGACATAGGGTATGCGCTAATGAGCTCCAATAAACTTAATATTAGTAACAATATATCTATCAATGATAGAGAGCATGGTTTATTTGCTAATTACTTGAATGATTCTAAAATCAGTGGCAATGTAGTAATCAATGGGAAAAATAAATGCTTATTCGTCTATAATTCTAACTTTAACACCATTAACAATAATTATTTTGAACGGTGCTTAATTGGGGTTAATTGGACAGCAGGATCTAATAAAAATACCTTTTATAATAATGCCTTTATTAACAATCACAAGCAAGTTAAATATGTCAGCACAAAGAATATAGAGTGGTCACATCAAGAGAAAGGTAACTATTGGAGTAATCATAATTCTTACGATATGAATAATAATGGCATTGCTGATAGCGCCTACAAGCCTAACGATATTACTGATAAAATCTTATGGCGTTACCCAAATGCAGCGATTTTGTTAGGCAGTCCTATCATGCAATTACTTAAATACTCTAGCCAACATTTTCCATCGCTCCTACCAGGGGGGATTCTTGACTCATACCCATTAATGAGTGCATCTAAAATTGCAACAGGAACATTAAAAAATGCCAAAAAATATATTGATTGACTATAAAAATGTAGATTTCTTCTATAAACAGACACAAGTATTGTTTGATATAAACCTAACTATTAACAAAGGGCAAAGTGTTGCTATTGTTGGCCATAATGGTGCTGGAAAAACCACATTAATTAAATTACTAATTGGCGTACTGCAACCAAGTTCAGGTGCGATTAATTCAATAGAGTATGTCCAAACCAACAAACTCAGTTTTATGCCAGAACACAACGCATTATATAGCCACTTGAGTGGCATTGAGTTAATGAGGTATTTTGCGAAACTTAAGGGGGTTGAGCCTAGCAATATTAATGAAATACTTAAATTAGTAGAAATAGATTTTGCCGCCCATAAAAAAATATCTCAATATTCAAAAGGTATGAAACAACGATTAATGCTTGCACAGGCCTTATTATCAGATCCTGAAATACTCATTCTTGATGAGCCATATTCTGGACTTGATCCCAATAGTAAACGCCTATTCAGTCGCATTTTGCAAAACTTGAGTGTTGAAAATAAGAGTATTATCTTGTCTTCGCATACTCTAGAAGGTTTAAGCGATATTGTTGATAATGTCATATTTATCAAAAAAGGCAGGGTTACACTTTCAGGTAAAATCAAAACCATTATTAAGAATTTAGGTCTGAATGATAAAATGCAATTGACGCTTGACAAAGGTGTATCGGCAGATGAAATTATCAAATCTGTGCAATCTCTCATTACTTCGCACACGCTACTTAATAACGAGTTAATTCTACTTTATAAGACAATAAACAATATAGCCTTATTAAAGATTATTGTGAATATCACTTCAGTTCAAGATATTGTTATCACCAAAGCAAATGTCAATGATGCTTATTACCATATATACAATAAATCATAATGTCTAATCCAATCTTAATCATCTGCTCAAGAGAGATAAAAAATACGGTAACCAACCATTATTTGCTTGGTATGACATTGTTATTAGCCACTTTATCGTTGTCTCTTATGTTGCTCGGTGACACACCTTTTGGCAGCACAGGTGTCAACAAGCTTAGTATGCAAATTACCAGTTTATCCAGTTTGAGTATATTTTTTATTCCACTTATGGCATTATTTTTAAGTTATGACGCTATTGTTGGAGAAAATGAACAAGGAAGCTTGTTGCTAATGTTGTCTTACCCAATTAAACGATCTGAATTTGTTCTTGGCAAATTTATTGCCAATTGGGTTAGTTTGTCTGTTGCTATTGTATTGGGGTATGGTGCTATTTTATTATTGTCTTTATTTGACAACAATTTAACAACAGAATTTATTTATGCATATCTTGGCTTGGTGTTTACTTCTATTTTATTAGGCGGTGCATTTACAGCAATGGCATTATTAATCAGTGTTGTTGTTATACAGCGTGGCACGGCGATTATATATTGTATTGCAGTTTGGTTATTTTTTGTAATATTCTTTGATATGATTTTATTGATTGTTCTAACCAGTAAATATAATTATATTATTAGCGCTAATGCACTTAGTGGCATAATGTTATTTAATCCAATTGATATTTTTAGAATTATTAGTATTAGCGAACAAGGTAGCAATCTTTTACCATTACAAGCCTTATCCAAGATAACTGAACTCCCTCAATCTGTATTAATATCATCAATGTTTGTATGGATAGTAACACCATTAATAGGCGCTATTGATTTATTAAAGAAGAAGGATTTATAATGTTATACCCATCTCCAGAATGGATAAAGGGAAAGGCAATTTTCCAGATATGTGTATCGGTATAAACCGTCATATTGGCCACCCAGTTTGTTTTTTGCAAAGTGCACAATAACAAGAACACTCTGCCATTAAATATTTGATTATTAATTTTATTTAAATCAATCTTTGGCGAACTGTAATTTAACTCCACTCCTGTAAATAACACTTCAATTTTATTTGCTTGAATATTATTTAATTGAACAGTAACCGTTGCAACCTTAATTGGTGGCAAACCTTTAGGGCTTGCATCAAAAGAAAGGCTGGACAACTCATTAATTTTAACATGGCAAGTATCTTGCATAATTGAGCAGTTACTAACATGGATTATGCTTTCCTCAACTGTTTTACTCTTGTTGAAAACAATATAGGAAAGGGCTGTAAATACAACCAAGAATATTAATATTTTTTTCAAAATTTCCTCTTTAAGGGGTGCTCCTAAAAACTTTAGTAATTTATAAAAATACATAAAATAGTGTGAAAGCACTACTTTATGGAAATAGTATTTTCATATAATGCCATTATATAATACAAGACCTTTGCGTAAATATAGATGATTAGCAAAATTCAATTTTTGCTAATTTAGTGAAAAGTGAACCCTTAATGGTTGTTCATATTTATATAAAGGTCATACTCAAAACAACCTCTTTAGCACGACTGTCAGTAGCTGAAAGTGATAGAACGCAGGAAGGGGTATCTAATTGTTTTTAGTTGGAAATATTGATTATTCGTGCATTTTTGTATCTTGATTCCCTCATGTGAAAAATTTCTTATTTTGCGTGATGATTTTTTTTGATATCACTAATTAAGAAAACACTATAATTACATTAAGTTTATAAAATTCTCGCTAGGCACACTACAACAGATTTTTTTTAAAACGGAAATTTATTGCCACTACCCATATTTGGCAGTTTCATTTTTGACAAATCAGGCATACCACCCTCTTCACTTTGCATTCCCGCCATTTTAGCCATCATTTTTTGCATTTTTCCACCACTCATTTTTTTCATTTGTTTTTGCATTTTTTCAAATTGCTTAATCAGTTTATTGATGTCTTGTGGTTGCGTGCCAGAGCCTCTGGCGATACGGTTTTTACGCGATCCTTTAATTAATTTAATGTGGGTGCGTTCTTTAGGGGTCATTGAATTGATGATTGCTACCATTTTTTTGGTTTCCACTGAGCCTGTCATTTGATTTTTAACACTTTGTGGGATTTGCCCCATCCCTGGCATTTTATCCATCAAAGCTTCCACGCCACCCATTTGCTCCATTTGCAAAAGTTGATCGCGCATATCTTCTAAATCAAACTGACCTTTTGCCATTTTTTTAGCAGATTTTTCTGCTTTTTTACGGTCAACTTTTTGTTCAATTTCTTCAATTAACGATAAAACATCACCCATACCCAATAAGCGTGAAACAATTCTATCTGGATGAAATGGCTCTAGTGCATCGACTTTTTCACCTACCCCTAAAAACTTAATTGGCTTGCCTGTAATATGACGCACTGAAAGTGCTGCACCTCCTCTAGCATCACCATCGGTTTTGGTCAAAATAACTCCTGTTAATGGCAACGCATCAGCGAAAGCTTTGGCAGTATGCGCCGCATCTTGACCTGTCATGGCATCCACTACAAACAAGGTTTCAATTGGGTCAACTTGTTTTTGCAGTGCTTGGATTTCAGCCATCATTTCGCTGTCAATATGTAAGCGTCCTGCGGTATCTACCAATAACACATCAAAAAATTGCTTTTGTGCATGTTTTTTAGCTTTGGCAACGATTTTTTCTGGCTTGTCATTAACACTAGATGGGAAAAAATCCACCTCCACTTGTTTTGCCAGCACTTCTAATTGTGTAATGGCTGCAGGGCGGTAAACATCAGCACTTACCAATAAAACTTTTTTATTTTCCCTCTCTTTTAAATAACGCGCTAACTTGGCAATTGAAGTGGTTTTACCTGCACCTTGCAAGCCAGCAACCATTACTACTGCAGGCGGTTGTGCCCTCAAATCTAGGGTTTTATTTTCGCCACCAATAATTTCAGTAAGCTCTGTTTCCACTAACTTGATAAAGGCTTGCGATGGATTGAGCCCTTCGCTAACTTTAAGCCCTAAAGCCTTTTCTTGCACTTTTTCAAGAAATATTTTAATAACTTCAAGCGCAACATCAGCCTCTAATAAGGCACGGCGCACCTCACGAATGGCATCTTTAATATTGGATTCTGAGAGCTTGCTCTTACCTTGTAGGGTTTTAAAACTGTTGGCAAGGCGGTCGGTTAAGTTATCAAACATTTTTTCAATTAATAGTGTTAAAGTATCGTATTATAGTGCCTTGTTTTCATTCAAAAAATAATTATGCTTTTATCTTACTTTGCAATTATCTCTTATTCGCTGGTAACCGCCCTGTTAATGCGTTTTTACACTAAAAACAATATTCGGCATCGGCATCAAAAAAGTATTTTTTTGCTACTCAGTTTTGCCATTATCGCACACGCCTTAACTTTTACCAATTTCTGGACGGCTGGCGGTGTGTTTTTTGGGTTAGCTAACAGCGCCTCTTTTGCTGCGTGGCTGGTAGCAGTTTTATTGTTCTTATCGTCTATTTCTAAACCCGTGCATGCACTCGGTATTTTGGTTTATCCACTGGCCGCTTCATCACTATTATTTAGCGTCTTATTTCCCGACACCGCTGAAAAAATCATTCCTTTGAGTATTGCCTCACATGTATTTTTATCCATCACTGCCTACGCCCTACTTGCCTTGTCGGTGTGTCAATCAGTATTATTAAAAATCCAAGAAAAACATTTGCATGATAAGAAAATTAATGGCTTTATCAACAAATTACCACCACTACAAACCATGGAATCCTTATTGTTTCAAAGTCTTAGAATTGGTTTTTATTTATTAACCTTATCCCTATTCACTGGGTTTATTTTTATTGAAGATATATTTGCTCAACATCTGATTCACAAAACCATCCTTTCAATTATCGCTTGGATTATTTTTGCCACACTCATTTTTGGTAGAAAAGCCTTTGGCTGGCGTGGAAAACAAACTGTTACTGCCACACAAATTGGTTTTGGCATTCTAGTTCTTGCTTATTATGGATCCAAATTTGTACTAGAAAGACTTTTAAATTAAAATAGTTTACATAAAAGAAATTTTGAATTTATAATAGCCGAGAAAATTTTACAACTCTATAAAAAAACTATGAAATCTATAAAAAAAATTATCTATGTATTAATATTCCAATCGTTATTATTCGCCCCGTCAATGGTCAAAGCTTACGGGTTAGAAGGTCATTTAAGTATTTTAAATATTGCACTTGATCGACTTTCTGCAGAAAAACGAGCAAAAATCACTCTCTTGTTATCAGATATTCTTAATCAACTTGACGATTCTGAAAAGTCACTTGATCCCATCGTATCCGCTAGCTGGTTAGACAATATGCATAATGTTGAAGTATTAAACAAAGCTCATTTTGCTGGTAGAGTAATACACAATCCTCAAAATATCCCTCTTCCAAAGAATGCAAATGAGGTTCTTTTTTACAAATTAGATATATATTGGAATCTTGAAGAGGTTTTATATGCATTCAAACAACACAACTTAGACCCAAAAAGCAATCCTCTTAGTAAGTTCAAACAATCTTACCTATTAATGTATCTAGTGCATTTAGTAGGTGATGCCCACCAACCGCTACACATGACAGAGCCCCTATATAATGTTTATAAGACGGATAAAAATCTTTATGGAGAAACTTATGGTGGTAACTCAATTCTTGTTGATACATCTAAAGCTGGCAAATGTTTAAGAACGAAAAAATTGCATGCAATTTGGGATGGAATGGGGTGTTTAACCGATGCAGCAAGAAAACAATATCCGCCAAAAACAGGAACAGATCAGGAATATTTCATCAATGCAGAAAAGTTTTTTGCCAAAAATTTAGTTAAAGATTTTTCTGCAAATATAATAAAAAGTGCCACAATAGACCCTAAAAAATATCAAATGGGTTATGACACCAAGACTTGGATAAGTGATTTGCAGAAATTTGATGACGATGTATTTTCTGCTATAGATGCCGATATTGCCAAACTAAAACAAAGTTCAGATACAATAGTCTTAACTGATGATTACCTAAAAAATGTTGAGAAAACTACAATTAATTTAGTGTATTTGGCAGGATTGCGCTTAGGTTATATCCTTAATTCTATATATTAAGAAATCCACATAGCACTTTAAATCCCTCGGGATTTATCGAAAAATCGTTAAAAAGTCAGTGCAACTCTTGTGCTGACTTTTTTTTGTGATTCAATTAAACAACTGTACTAACCAAGCTTTAAATGTTTTTGCAATTTTTTTGTTGTTATCTAATGCAATTTTATTAATAGCCGAATGTAATGGATCACTAGGTGAATCTTGCCATGCAAAGTAAGTATGCATAATTGCAATACCAATAATCTCAGGTTGATTACTTCCTTGCAATAATGCATTTAATTTAGATAAAACTTGATTATCGTTTTCACAATTGCAAAAACCAAATTGGGTATTTATTTTATTATCTTCGCAAAATTTCTTAACAATATTACAATCACTTTTACCCTCAAGCAACAATACCGACTTTTCTCCACACCGCTTCATCCAATCGGTTGATTTGCTTGACATTTATCTAACCTCTGTATTTGTACTCAGTGCATCGTTAAGGTCGGAAAAATCATAAGGCATTACAGAATGCCGTTTGTCTTTGTAATCAATACGGTGCATGGTTGCTTTTTTTTCATTGCTTTCCCATTGAGAACCAAATGCCTTAATGCAATCGCTACTATGCGTTGTAATGAATACCTGTACATTAAGACTTTCTGCTAAAGAAAAGATAACTTTCCATACCTGCTCTTGCACTGAATAATGTAAGCCATTTTCAAATTCATCAATTAATAAATAGCCATCTTGAGCGTTAACCATGCTTAATACAATATACAAAATTCGATTAATACCATCACCCATACTTTTGAATGGCACTATTTCCCCATCAATACTTGCCTTAGCAATTCTTCCTTCACTACGACGATCTTGTTCTACAAACTTTATACCCGATAAACTTGGCTCAATAATTCGTAGTGCCTCAATAACCTTAGCTTGTTTATCCGTTAAATCTATGTTATCCCACATTTTTACAATATCGCCAGATCCAGAGCTACGAACAAATTGCAAATTTATATTTTTTCTAGACTTTGATTCATGTTGAGAAATTCTATGTCTATACCTCATCCTGTAATGTCTATATAATTCATTAAAATCATTTCTTAATAAAGCATCTTCTGATATGCTGTTTTTAGTAACTCTTAAAATTTCATCATCATCGTCATCAATAATTGTTTTAATTTCAGTTAATTTGTCTTTATTTTTTCCCTGCTTAATAATTTCACCAAGTATAATTGCTTCATCATTAAAATTTGATAATTGGTGATTGTGAAATAAATGCCTAACAATAGAGCCAATTGATGACGAGTCATCCTCATGAGATAGATACATGTCTTTTTTTAGCAACAATTCATAAATAGCCTCTACTTTATTTTTATGTAAATAGATATAAAACGCCTCAAAAAGCGCTGTTTTTCCCACGCTATTTTTACCTAAAAATAAATTAACTTTAGCAAGTCTTAGTATTTTTATCTCTTCAAAAGCACGGAAGTTTTTAACAATAAATGAATTACACATAATATTTTTTCTAATCCAACAGTGTTTTAAATGATACCCTAATCAATATGCAACACTGCCAAAAATGCCTCTTGCGGAATGTCCACCCTACCAACGCTACGCATACGCTTTTTGCCTTTTTTCTGTTTGTCAAGTAGTTTGCGTTTACGAGAAACATCACCACCATAACATTTGGCGGTTACATTTTTTCTAAGAGCTTTGACATTGGTTCTGGCGATAACTTTCACGCCGATACAGGCTTGAATGGCGACATCGAACATTTGTCTTGGCACCAATTCTTTCATTTTTTCGGCAATTTCTCTGCCTTTACGCACTGAGTCTTCACGGTGAATAATTAAGGCTAAAGCATCAACTGATTCTTGATTAATTTGAATATCTAGGCGGATTAAATCAGAGGCTTGGTAGCGTGCAAATTGATAATCCATTGAGGCAAAACCTCGTGACACCGATTTTAGTCTATCAAAAAAATCAAGCACTACTTCATTTAGTGGTAATTCATACACCATTGATACCTGTTTACCCATATAAGTTAAACTTTTTTGCACACCTCGTTTTGAAACGCACAAACTGATTACATTGCCAACAAACTCATCGGTAACCAAAATATTGGCAGTGATAATCGGCTCTCTAAACTCATCGATAAACTGATTTTCTGGCATTTTTGAAGGGCTATCTACCCGAATGGTATTGCCCTTGGTGTCTAAAATTTCATACACTACAGTGGGTGCGGTAGTGATTAAATCAAGATCGTATTCTCGCTCTAAGCGTTCTTGCACAATTTCCATATGCAATAAGCCTAAAAATCCAATGCGAAAGCCAAAACCAAGTGCATCAGAGTTTTCAGGCTCATATTGTAATGCTGCATCATTTAAACGCAGTTTTGCCAAGGCATCACGGAATTTTTCATAATCTTCGCCAGAAATTGGAAACAGTCCTGCAAATACACGAGGTTGCACGGGCTTAAAGCCCTCCAAAGGTTTGGAAACAGGATTTTTAACACTGGTAATGGTGTCGCCGACTGGTGCACCATCAATATTTTTAATACTGGCAATTAAAAAACCTACTTCCCCCGCTTTTAAACTGTCCGTTTTAAGGCGTTTGGGGGTAAACACGCCTACTTCTTCAACCAAATGTTCATTACCATTCGAGAAAATTTTAATTTTTGTTTTGGTTTTAATTTCCCCATCAATCACTCTAATCAACGACACCACACCTAAATAATTATCAAACCAAGAGTCAATAATTAAAGCTTTAATGGGTGCATCAACATTGCCCTCAGGTGCAGGGATTTTTTCCACAATCTGCTCTAAAATATCTTCAATACCGATTCCCGATTTAGCACTGGCATGCACTGCATCTTGTGCTTCAACGCCAATCACATCTTCAATTTCATCCACTACTCGCTCAGGGTCTGCTGCTGGTAAGTCAATTTTATTCAGCACTGATACCACCTCTAAACCTTGGTCAATGGCGGTATAACAATTGGCCACCGTTTGCGCTTCTACCCCTTGCGAGGCATCAACAATCAGCAATGCACCTTCGCAAGCAGAAAGTGAGCGAGAAACTTCATAAGAAAAATCCACATGCCCCGGTGTGTCAATAAAATTTAATTGATAAGTTTCACCATTTTTAGACTTATAATCTAACGAAACACTTTGTGATTTAATGGTGATGCCTCGCTCCTTTTCAATGTCCATAGAATCCAGCACTTGAGCAGACATTTCTCGATCGCTTAAACCGCCACAAAACTGAATAAAACAATCGGCAATAGTGGATTTTCCATGGTCGATATGAGCAATAATAGAGAAATTACGAATGTTTTTCATATAAGTGTTAAAATTAATATTTTAAAAATCAAAATTATACCGTTATGAATAAAGTTCAACCAACTACCTGTCCGGCAACAAGCAATTTAGAAGTCAATATCCCCGATACACAAGGACGCAATATTGTTTTATATTTTTATCCCAAAGACGCTACACCGGGTTGCACCACTGAGGGACAGGACTTTAGAGACCATCATCAAGCTTTTGTGGATGCCAATACGGTCATTTATGGTGTTTCAAAAGATGATTTAAATAAGCATGAAAAATTTAAAGAAAAGCAAAATTTCCCTTTTGAATTGATTGCCGATGTTGACGGCACTTTGTGCGAACTGTTTAAGGTTTGGCAATTGAAAAAATTTATGGGGCGTGAATATATGGGTATTGTGCGTTCTTCATTTGTGATTGATGCTGATGGCAATATTCTCAAATCTTGGGATAAAGTCAAGGTCAAGGGGCATGTCGAAGAGGTATTGCAAGCAGTGCAAGCATTATGAGTAATGTAGATTTTAACGAAGTTGATAAATTTGCCGCCCTCGCCTCTCGTTGGTGGGACAAAAACTCCGAATTTAAACCCCTACACGACATCAATCCCCTCAGACTTAATTACATCAAAAAACAATGTGGCGGCTCACTCAAAGGCAAAAAAATCCTTGATGTCGGCTGTGGCGGTGGAATTTTGGCAGAATCCCTCGCCAAAGAAGGTGCATTAGTAACAGGTATTGACATGGCGGAAGCGGGCTTAGAAGTTGCCAAACTGCATCTGTTAGAATCAGGTTTGACAGTAGATTATCAAAAAATCCCCGTAGAAGACTTTGCTAAGGACAACGCCCAAACCTTTGATGTGGTTACTTGTTTGGAAATGCTAGAACATGTGCCTGATCCAAGTTCAATTATTAAATCTTGTTCAGCCCTTGCCAAAGACGGTAGCCCTGTATTCTTCTCAACACTTAACCGTAATATAAGATCTTATATATTTGCCATTGTCGGTGCCGAATATATCCTTAAACTCTTGCCCCAAGGCACCCACGATTGGGATAAATTCATCACCCCTTCTGAAATGGATTCATGGGCAAGAGCGGCAGGATTATCCTTAAAAAACATGATTGGTATGACTTACAACCCCTTTACCAAAACCTATAAACTTGAGGATGATGTGAGTGTCAATTATCTGTGTTTTTATCAAAAATAGACCCAAACTATGAGAAAAATTAGCTCTGAAGCATTAAAAAAAATATTAGCCAAACACCAACTTTGGCTTGATTCTATTCAAGAAGAAGGTGAAAAAGCGGATTTGCAAGAGGCGAATTTGCGAGGGGCGAATTTGCGAGGGGCGGATTTGCAAAAGGCGGATTTGCGAGGGGCGGATTTGCAATGGGCGGATTTGCAATGGGCGGATTTGCGAGGGGCGGATTTGCAAAAGGCGGATTTGCAAAAGGCGGATTTGCAATGGGCGAATTTACGAGGGGCG
>NZ_CAHJWD020000379.1 GCF_903642095.1 Bathymodiolus brooksi thiotrophic gill symbiont
TTTGTCGTATTACAACTTGTAACGAACGTTGCATTAATCGAGTACACCTAACATTTTCTTTATATACAAACTGCCAAAATCGTCCGTGCGGAAAGGAATTCAATACTACAGCCTTTGTTAATTTGCTTATCTGTAATGTTAATGTAAACATTATACTGTGAAGAAACTTAAATATCGTATCCATGAAGTTATTTCCACAGAGTGACTTACTTCGTTATCAACGAGTATAAAATCAAAATATTGCCTTATAAAAAAAATCTCCCACTACTCAATCGATGCGCCTGGACAGCTACTTAAAGTGAGTGTAGCGTATTGAGCACCAACCGTGATGTCAGTGCCACAAAAAGCATAAAAAAAATCAAGTGTTCGCGACAGTAGCAATTTAACATAGAAATAACGATTTGTTTTATTGTACAAAGTAGCTGAAATTAGCAGCCATGGCAAATATTCATACTATTGATCAGTATTTATCGCCTTTGAGATATTTCCTAATCATAACTATCGTTAAATTGCAATATAATGCTCAATAACAATAAGATCAGTGGTATTTACATACTGACAAACCCGGCTATTTTTAAATGACCCAACCGGTTTGTATACATGTTTACATTTTGACCAATCCGGATTTCAAAAACATCTGTTGACATCATGTTTTAGGGTATAACTAGTTACTAATTGACTTTTCATCAACAAAATAGTATTTTTAAGTAAAATCAATCATTCATCAATATTTTTTTCTTTTTGGGCAACATTTAATTCATTCGTAAATGCAAGATATAGCGATATTTCAGTTGATTGTAATGATTTTGAAGCCGGATTCCTTATAAATTATAGAAAAATCTAATTTTACACTGCAAAAATAAATGATATTTGGACAAAAAATGAAATTAATAATAATAACAATCATAAAGCATCATAATTCAAAACATTATATACACAGTATATTCATAAATACTTACGATAATTATCTGTGTCTTCTTTAAAAATACCGCTTTAAAATATCCCGGATGTTGACCAAGCATTTTCGATCGGAGCTCTTTGACGACAGTGTACTTTTCTCAACAAAAAAAGTTTGAAGATACCGTAAATATAAATTACCGTCTTAA
>NZ_CAHJWD020000380.1 GCF_903642095.1 Bathymodiolus brooksi thiotrophic gill symbiont
GCAAGCAAAATAGTTGATTTTATCCAGTCTATCAACTATTTTTTCCGAAGGATTTCTCTCTCCACTTTCCCAAAACTTAACAGTCGTTGAATCAACTTTTAGAAGTTGAGAAAATTGTTTTTGATTAAGTCCTTGATGTAGTCTGTGAAGTTTAATTTTCTTTGAAAAAGTATTTGGCATATTTTTAGTTTCAGTTAAGGGGCAATAATTTAAAAACTCCATAATTTTAGGATAATATTTTGCAGGGATATTTTTAGTGCTGTTCCTTTCCCAATTAACTATTGTAAAGTTATCAGTTCCTATAATTTTTCCAACATCTTTTTGAGTTTGTATATTTTCCAACCTTTTCTTTTTAATGTGGTCACCCAGTGTGATTAATTCTTTAGGCATTCCTACAATAGGTTTTGAAACAACAAATACGATGGAGGGCAACAAGGCACAGAAACCTTGCCCATGTGGCTATTATGGTGATGGTACGGCTAAATGCCACTGTACAGCAGACCAAATAGAAAAATACAAAAACAAAATATCAGGACCACTCCTGGATAGGATTGATATGGTGTTAACCGTACCACCACTACCTAAAAAAGACCTGCTCAGCCAAGAAAATGCCAATGCAGAATCAAGTGAAGTCATACGAAAAAGAGTATTAAAAGCCTATGAAAAACAAATAAATCGCCAAGGCAAAACCAATGACAAACTCAGCCCTGATGAAATTAATAAACTCATCAAATTAGATAAAACCAACAAACAACTCCTATCCAGCGTGATTGACAAACTTCATCTCTCTGCCAGAGGCTATCACCGCATTCTAAAAGTCGCCCGCACCATTGCAGACTTGGACGGAAGCGAAAGTGTTGATAAGCCTCATTTGATTGAGGCGGCTGGATATCGGCGGTTTGATGATTAACTTGCTAAAAGCGGTTTAGTGCCTGTAAGTCACTTGTAAGAGAAGTTTGGCGTTCCGGTGTTTTTGTAAAAAAATCAACAGATTGTTTGACCTTAGCATTAGGTAGTATTGCTAATATTTTTCCCTTTAATAGTTTATCGTCTCTGGTATCCCACATATCTAAAAATTGCTCTTTACTATAAGTACGATTGCCGAGTGATGGGTCGGACAGCCAAACGGTGCTGTTGCTAATGCCGCGTAGTACTGAAAAATGATCATCTTTTCGATATTTTAAATACACAATTGTTGGAATTTTAAGCTTGGATAGTTGTTCGAATGACAAGGTATAACCTACGGAGCGAAAACCAAATTGTGGCAAAGCTTTCGCCATGTCATCAAATGAAGCCCTGCCATCACCCTTGTCCATGGCTTTTAATAGCTCTATTTCAGTGAATGATTGATTATAAAACTCATTTAAAAGTGTTGCCATTGATGCAGCGCCACAAGAGTAATCTTTATCTTGTTTGACGATTTTTTCATCTCTTAAATCTTTCCAAGTTTTGACTTTAACTTCAGTATTTAAATTTGCTATTGGCACAATAACACTTGCATTTACAGTAAACGCTAAGCTAAATAGCAGTATTAATCTAATCATACGAGCGGTTCTGGCATTAGGCCAATAGCAATAAAAGCGATGCCAATTGTCGTCATTAAAATAATTAACACAATAGCTCCGAGCAGCATTGACAACAAGCTAAAACCTAAACCAACTCCGTTTGCTTTGGCAAAAGCGAAGAAAAATATTAATAGAGAATACAAAAATATCGCCAATTGCAAATAATTAAAAAACTCATAAAATTGAGCTAAAAATGTTAATGGTATTAGCATTAAATCTATGATACCAGCCAAAATACTTAAGGCAAACAGAGCTTGAAACGAGGTGTTTTTATGCTTGAGTTTTAATAGTTTGCTTAAAAACCAAGTGATTATCAGCATCACTGGCACCATCATCAGCATCATTGAAAAATTTGCAATAAAACTTATTTCAATAGGATATGGAAGTAAAAATCCATAAAGTACACTTATAAAAATAGCAGCGCCAATACTGGTTTTTAACGAATATTTTTGGTAATATTCAATTGACTCAGGTTTGAATATTAGTAAGTTTAAAATATCCTTTATCATTCTAAGTCCTTTTATAAATTAACGAATAAACCGCACTAGCAAAATTAGTAAAATAATAATTACAAAAATAAATTCAGGCATGCTTGCCCAAAAATATGTTCTGCCTCCAGCATCGTCTTGTGGAAAATTGTTTGATTTTTTAGTAAAAAATATCTTTTTCACTAAAAAGTTTGTTGATTTTAAAATTTTTTTGACAGCTGTTAGGAGTATTCTTAGGAATTTTAAAATCATTTTCTTGATTGCTTAATTTTCTCTCTGTTTTTTTTGTATCTAATACCCTTATAAATAAGATAAACGATTAATTCAAGCCCACCAAGAAAAATTATTATAGAAACAATGTTCATAATTTAGTATAGAGAAAAAAATGACGAGCCTTTAGTGTAACCACTAAAGGCTCGTCATTTTATATTTTACTTAGTGTGCTGGCCTAGACCAAAGCATTCTGGATGTAAAAACCCAAGCTACCCAAACCCACTCACCCTCAGTCTCCCGCATTTCAGTGGTTGATAACTTGGCAAAATCCATTGACTGAACTTGCGAATTATCGTTACTAAAAATCAAATTGGCATCATTGCCAATCGGATTTGCTATTGTTGATGTTACCATCATAAAACTTGCCAATGTTGCTAGCAAGAGTGTTTTTAACTTTTTCATCATAGTCTCCTTGTTTGATGAATAAAAATAGGAGCGATTTTCTAATTAGCTATTAGTTAGTCAACCCTTAAAAACCCAATTCAAAATAACCAAACCTTATTTAATTACAAGCTTTTGCATACTGCAACATAAACCAATGATTCTTTATAAAAAAATAGCGAACCTTTTGTAAAAACAAAAAAATAGTAGTGGCGACTAGCCACTTTCTTAAATTCCAAGCGCAAGCAACCATTAAAACATTAATCTCATCGCCAATCTGCCCTTTTAGTAGATTTCTAGATAGCCTGAAGTCTGACTTTAAGTGTCCAATAATAGGCTCTATGGCAGCACGTCTTTTACACAGTTTGCGCTTTTTATCGCGCTGATAACGATTGTCTCGTTTAAGTGCCTTCTTAGGGAGGATAATTTTTGCACCCAATACCTCTTTTGCGCCAACATAACCTCTATCGCATACTGCCTGTTTAATGGGCTTGTTTTTATCTCTATTGCTATTTTAGCATGACCAATGGAATCGTGAATGTTTTTGTTATGACTCACAACGCCAACAATAATGTTACTGTCTTTGGTTGATACAATGGACACTTTGTTGCCGTATTCATATTGTTTATGATCCTTACCCTTGGCAATGACATAAACATTAGCTTCATGCAATGAATAGATTTTATTCTTGTCCTTGGGCTTTTGTGCTAGCACTTGTTGGTAGAGCAAGAAGTCTTTTTGATAGGTTGTAAACAACAGATATTGAGGTAGTTTGCGTTGCAATTCTCTGATGAGCTTATTGGCAATGGTTCTAAGTCTTGTTAGTGCTTTCTTAGCTTTGGTACGCTTTTTAACATGACGGAAGTGTCTGATTGCCAAGCGACAATTTTTAACCTCTTTGACATAAGTGCGACGCTGTTGAATGTTATGGTGTTTTGCCAGCTTGTTAAGGCGATTGATAATCTTGATTGCCAGTTTAGCATCAGTAGGATAGGTGATGTTTTTTTCTTGTACGGTGGTGTCAATTAACACGCTTGGCTCTTGTGCTAAGCTACCATGCAATTCAATACTCATTTTAAAAATAAGATTAAAACCTTGGGTGCCAATGCGCTTTCTAAAATGCACCAGTTCAGTAGCATTGCAAGGAACATCAGGCGTGTAGTTTGGATAGCCACAGAAGTATTGGTAATAAGGGTTGCGCTTAAACTGCAACACAACACGCTCGTCAGAGAGGTTCTCCAACTGTTTAAGCATGAGTAAGCCCACCATCAGCCTAATGGGTTTTGAGGGTCTGCCGTTGTCTTTAGAGTAATACTGCTCAAAGCTATGATCAAAGACTGCCCAGTTAATGGCATTGGCCAGCTGTATTAAAGGGTCTTTAGTGTCTAATTGGGAGAAAAGCTCTGAATGAAAAAGATTTTGTTGACCTGTGTTTGGGGTTGATTTTGTTAGCATTTTTTATCAGCAAAACGACCAAGAAAGATAGGGTGTTTTATCAAAATTTGGTTGATTTGTCTGTGATATATTGTGGTTTTATTGTTATAAATCAGTTTGTTGTGTGGTTTTTAAGGGTTGACTAAATAATGAAATACATACTCAGTAATGACAGTAAAAAAGAGACAAAAAAATTATGTAGCGGATACAGGGGATTTCT
>NZ_CAHJWD020000381.1 GCF_903642095.1 Bathymodiolus brooksi thiotrophic gill symbiont
ATCAGAGGCTAACCAACAGACTGGCACCAGAGAGTTAACTACAGATCTTAGATCAGAGGCTAACCAACAGACTGGCACCGGAGAGTTAACAACAGATCTTAGATCAGAGGCTAACCAACAGACTGGCACCGGAGAGTTAACAACAGATCTTAGATCAGAGGCTAACCAACAGACTGGCACCAGAGAGTTAACTACAGATCTTAGATGAGAGGCTAGTCAACAGACTGGCACCAGAGAGTTAACAACATATCTTAGATCAGAGGCTAACCAACAGACTGGTGCTAGAGAGTTACCAACATATCTTAGATCAGAGGCTAACCAACAGACTGGCACCAGAGAGTTAACTACAGATCTTAGATGAGAGGCTAGTCAACAGACTGGCAGCATAGATTTACAAACAGATCTTAGATCAGAGGGTAACCAGCAGACCCCACACTAGAACAAAATACATCAATAAAGGTAATTTGTTGTATAATCTAATTAATCAGTGTTTTTAGAATTTAAATGGAAAGGATTTGATGAAAAGAAAGTTTAAACAGTTATGTTTAACAATTCCAACAATATCAACACAAAAAAGACCATGACAGATGATGTTGTAAATCCAGGTCCTGGCTTGGGACAGGCACAAAAAGGTGGTGGGGTTAAATCGGTTAATGGGACCCCCTCCCCCCCAACTCTTGATTTGAACAGTGATGATAACAAAATCAACAATAACCTCTCACCTTTGAATGTACATAAAAACAACCAAGGTGTGAAACAGACACAAGAAAAGTTTGTAGATACCAAAAGGATAATCATAAGTCGGAAATCAAAAGACAGACAATACAATGGCCAAAAGAAAAAAGGACAAACAAATACCAGTATACCTGAAATTTACAAATATTCAAATACCAGTATACCTGAAATTTACAAATATTCAAATACCAGTATAACCTGAAATTTACAAGAATTTGTTTAGATTTCTCATTTCATGTTTGAATAGAATGTATTTATTGCTACTATTAAAAAAAAAGAATATTTCC
>NZ_CAHJWD020000382.1 GCF_903642095.1 Bathymodiolus brooksi thiotrophic gill symbiont
TCTTTTTACTACTCTGTCGGCTAGGCATGGTGTGATATTTGAACATTGCTTTAAATTTATCGTCATTAGGATATAAGTCTTTAAATTCTGGTTGATTTTTAATGTGACTTGCTCGTGTTAATTCTTTACTTGATATTTTTATTGCTAATGCGTTGTAAACTTTGTCTAGTTTGTTAGGAGAATAATGAGCAATAACGCTGTAACGAATTGATAAGATGTATAAGTATTTGGCAAGTTTAATAAATTCATCGGCATTAAATTCATTGTAAGCGGTTAGTAATAATAAAAATGGCTGCTTAATAGTAAATAATTTAAAGGCCTTCAAGTAGGGTTTAACTTCAGAATACTCTGAATTATTCCAGAGCCCATCTTCTGGAGTGTTGAGTGCTGCAAATATTGGTGCGTATTCTGATAAATTGTTTAAATAGTTTTGTGCATTTTCTGCCTGTGTAATTTTGTCTCTAATTCCATTAAATAGTTTTTTCTTGGTAACTAATGGGTAATTAGCATTATGATAATAACGCACAAAATCTGTGAAATTTCCTTCCCCTAATTCAGAAATAATTTCGCTCCATTTTTTATCCATATCATCGAGTTCAGCATCGTCAATTGAATTATTATGAGTAATCTGTGAAAATAGATAATTTTTAAGTAAATCAGGCGTTGAAAGCTGAACGCCTCTAGCATTAAGCGTCTCAAAGACTTTATAGGCATTTAGATTATCATCTACTACAATCTTAGTAAATAACATACCATCTGTTGTTTTTTCAATAAAATTAACAATTTCTTCACCAGATTTTTGCGTGATTTTTTTATAGAAAAACTCAAGGCAATTAGACATTAATTTATTTGTTTTGGTTTGGTTTCTACTAATTAAGGGCTTTAATTTCTCAGAAATGGATTTAAATTTGTCGTTATTATTTCTATTTAAAGTGAGTTTGTTGTAAGGTGTAAGCGTTGTTCTGCTTAAAGAGCCAATAAAATCACTTCTAAAGCCTTTTAATCTTAATTCATTGTCGTTACTATCTATATCGTCGTCAATTAGGGTTTGAATTGCCCTCATAGAAGACAGCACAAATAAAGACAAGGTAATCAATCGCTGTTGTCCGTCAATTACCGAAAAGTTATTTTTATCTTCTTCATTGCGTTGAAGGACAATGTAACCCATATAGTGCTCTTCTTCATTTAAGTTTTCAATATCTTCCCATAAGTCTTCCCATTGCTCTTGATCCCAAGAGTAGTCCCTTTGAAAGCGAGGCACATGGTATTGAACACTATTCCCCATCAAGTTTTTAAATGTTTGATTGCTGGGCTCCATAGTAAGAAATGACATCTTTTTACCTTCTAAATATTTGAAAAATGACCAGCAATAGCACTGGCTGTAGCAATTGCAGGGCTAACTAAATGAGTGAATGAACCTTGACCTTGGCGACCTTCAAAGTTACGATTTGAGGTACTGGCACATCTTTCGCCTGCTTCTAGCTTGTCGGCGTTCATAGCTAGGCACATTGAGCAGCCAGCTTCACGCCATTCAAAACCTGCATCGGTAAAAATTTTGTCTAAGCCTTCTTCTTCGGCTTGTTTTTTGATTAAACCAGAACCGGGGACGACCAGTGCTAATTTAATGTTATCGGCAATGTGTTTGCCTTTGGCAACGCTGGCAGCAATGCGTAAATCTTCAATGCGTGAGTTGGTGCAAGAGCCGATAAAAACTTTGTCGATTTTAATATCTGATATACGGGTGTCGGCGGTTAGATGGGTGTAGTCAAGTGCGTTTTGCCAACTGGTTTTTTGCACTTCGTTTTTGGCGTTTTTAGGGTTTGGCACGCTTTCATCAATTGCCACTACCATTTCTGGAGAGGTTCCCCAAGTAACTTGGGGTTTAATGTCGCTGGCTGAAAAATGTAGTGTTTTGTCAAAATATGCGTCTTTATCTGAATGTAAAGTTTGCCAATATTTAACGGCTTTGTCCCACTCGTCGCCAGTTGGTGCGAGTGGCTTGCCTTTGACATAGTCAATGGTTTTATCATCAACAGCAACCATACCGATGCGTGCACCAGCTTCGATTGCCATATTGCACAAGGTCATTCTTCCTTCTATGGATAGGTTTTGAATGGTGCTGCCTGTAAATTCAATGGCGTAACCTGTGCCACCTGCTGTGCCGATTTGTCCGATGATATAAAGTGCTATATCTTTAGCGCTAACCATGTTGTTAAGCGTGCCAGTAACTTCAATTTTGAGATTTTTGGCTTTAGATTGCCACAAACAACCTGTGGCTAGCACATGCTCAACTTCGCTGGTGCCAATGCCAAAGGCTAAGGCACCCAATGCACCGTGGGTGGAGGTGTGTGAATCGCCACAAACGATGCTCATGCCCGGTAGCGTTGCACCTTGTTCAGGGCCAATTACATGCACAATACCTTGGCGAATGTCATTCATCTGAATTTCATTAATGCCAAATTTTTTGCAGTTTTTATCCAAAGTTTCTACTTGGAGTTTTGAAATTGGGTCAGTGATGCTATTAACACCATTTGAACGCTCAGTCGTTGGCACATTGTGATCGGGAACCGCTAAATTTGCCTGAATACGCCATGGTTTTCTGCCTGCTATTGCCAAACCTTCAAAGGCTTGTGGCGAAGTTACTTCATGAATTAGTTGCCTATCGATATAAATAAGTGCAGTGCTTTCCTCTTCACGCACAATATGTGCGTTCATCAATTTGTCGTAAAGTGTTTGTGTCATTACTAGTAGCAATACTTGATAAAATAGATTATTTTACATTCTTTGTAACTTTAATATGTGTGGACTTTGCGGACAATTAAGATTTGACAATCAAGCAGTGGTGCAAACTGACTTACAAGCGATGATGCAAAAGATTGCACGCAGAGGGCCTGATGATAACGGTGTTTGGCTGGATAAAACTATGGGTTTTGGGCATCAGCGTTTGAGTATTATTGATTTATCTAATCATGCACATCAGCCAATGGTGGATGAAAATCTTGGTTTGGTTTTGGTATTTAATGGCACGATTTACAATTATCAATTGTTACGCACAGATTTAACAAAACAAGGGTATAAGTTTTTTTCCACTTCTGATACTGAGGTTATACTCAAGGCTTATCATTGCTGGGGTGAGGATTGTGTAACGCATTTGGATGGGATGTTTGCTTTTTGCATTTGGAATGGTAAAAAATTGTTTGTTGCACGGGATAGGATGGGCATTAAGCCATTGTATTTTAATCTTAGTAATCATGCCTTTAGTTTTGCCTCCAACACACAAGCCTTGCTGGCAATTGGGGCAGAACGAAGCATTAATTCGGTGGCATTGCAACAGCAATTGTCGTTGCATGGCGTAGTGCCTGCACCAAATACAATTCTGAATGGGGTGCATAAAATTAAACCTGCCACCACATTAACGATTGACGCACAAGGCAATATTAGTGAGAAAACTTATTGGCAACCAAGTGCACAAAGAACAGATTTAAGCGACCAATCGTATCTTGATAAGACCCATGAACTGTTAATTAAAGCAGTGGATAAAAGAATGTTAGCAGCGGATGTGCCGATTGGTGTGTTGCTATCAGGTGGGTTAGATTCTTCGTTGTTGGTAGGATTATTGCACGAAGCAGGGCATCAAAATATTCGCTCGTTTTCGATTGGTTTTGAGGATATTGATGATGAAGTAGGTTCGGAGTTTGAGTATTCAGACCAAATTGTTAAACAATTTAATACCATACACGAAAAATATGTCATCGCTAATTCGCAAGTATTACCCCGACTTGGTGAGGCGGTGGCGAATATGGCAGAGCCGATGGTGGGGCAGGATGCGGTGGCGTTTTATTTATTATCTGAACAAGTGTCAAAGCACAGTAAAGTGGTGTTATCAGGGCAGGGGGCAGATGAAGCATTTGCGGGGTATTTTTGGTATTCACGCATGCAGAAAGAATCGGGCAGTGAATTTGAGCGTTTTGCCAGACATTATATTGATAGGCCGTATGAAGAATACTTACAAACCGTGAACGCCAAATACCACACGGGCAATCACACTCAAGAATGGCTTAATAAAGAATTTGCCAAAGCCAATGCAGATGAATTTATGGACAAGGTTTTTCGCACTGATATTACCCGCTTGATTGTTGATGACCCTGTAAAACGCGTAGATAATATGACGATGGCGTGGGGCTTGGAAGCGCGCGTGCCGTTTATGGATACACAATTGGTTGAGCATGCACTGAGTATGCCACCAAGTTTAAAAATGGCAGAAGAGGGTAAGTATCCTCTTAAATATATTTCCCGTGGGTTGCTGCCTGATAGTGTGATTGACCGTAAAAAAGGTTATTTTCCGATGCCAGCACTGAAATATGTGCGAGGTGAATTTTTGGATTTTATGAGTGATATCCTTACTTCAAGTGCCTGCAAAAATCGTGGCGTATTTGACCAAAAATTTGTCAAAAAAGTTATTAACAAACCTGAGAATTATATGACCGCATTGAATGGCTCACGCTTGTGGCATTTGGCATTATTAGAATATTGGCTACAAATAAATATCGATGAATAAAATAATTATATACACAGATGGTGGCTGTCGAGGTAACCCCGGTATTGGTGGTTGGGGCGTGTGGTTGCGTTATGGCAAGCGTGAGAAAAAACTCAACGGTTCTGAAAAAGACACCACCAATAATCGTATGGAGTTAATGGCTGCGATTAAGGCGTTAGAAGCGATTAAATCAGCAAATATTGCCATTGATTTATACACAGATTCAAAATATGTAATGAACGGTATCACTCAATGGATTGTTGGCTGGAAGCAGAAAAATTGGAAAACAGCGGCAAAAAAGCCCGTTAAAAATGCTGATCTTTGGCAACAATTAGATAAGCTCAATCAAAAATATCAAATAAATTGGTGCTGGGTTAAAGGTCATAGTGGCGACAAAGGTAACGATATGGCAGATTTGTTGGCTAATCAAGCAATGGATAATATTAATTTATCATAATATTATTAAATATAGATAGACTTGCAAAGTATTTTTTCTTGTGAATAATGAGGGTTTTTAATTAATTGAAACATAGGAAATAACAATGAAAAAATTAGCAATATTATTTGGACTGGCATTAAGTTTTAATGTGTTTGCTGATGCGCAAGACGGTGTTACTGTATTAAGTGATGACGCAACTGAGGCTCAAATACAACTAGTGCGTGATGGTGCTAAAAATCGTTGTGAAGAGGTTGATGATGAAGATCAGCGTGAGATTTGCGTGGTTGATTATTATGCACAACATAATTTAGAAGAAGCGCCTAGTTGCGATTAGTAACAAGAATTTTTAGCACTGCTTATTTATAGAGGGCTATCAATAACCAACTCGAAAGAGTTATTTTTTATATAAAACAAAGAAGGGAAAATAAAATGAAACTTAAAACATTAGTAATAAGTGCTGCATCAGTAGCATTGTTAGCATCAACAGCTGTAACCGCTAAGCCAGTTGGTATCGTTAAGGGCGTTATGGAAATTGCAGGTATCTCTCGTAACCAAGACAATAAAGCCACCATTCACCCAGCATTTGCTAAGACTTCGCGTCCTTGTCCACCGTTCTGTATTCAACCCACCCACCCATTTGCACCTGCATCAGTTGAGACAGTTAGTGAGTTAGACATTATCCATGCTATTCGTGATATTGCCAAAGGTGACAAGTCAAAAATGGTTATTGATGCGCGTACGCCAGTATGGATGTCTGCCAAGAAAGGTGGCACTATTAAAGGCTCAGTAAATATTTCTTTTAAGAAATTAAATGCTAAGGCAGTTGCTAAAGACCCAGATGCGGTGATGGATATTCTAATCAAGCAATTTGGTGTTATTGATAACGGCTCAGGTGTTTTAAACTTTAGCAAAGCCAAGACTTTATATTTATTCTGTAATGGTTCGTGGTGTGGTCAATCACCTGCGGCAATTAGAGCATTACTTTCTTTGGGTTACCCAGAAAGCAAGCTTAAATATTACCGTTCAGGTATGAATGCATGGCATTCATTAGGTCTTAGCACTGTTGGTAAATAACTATTGCTAATTTAGGAAATTATGATGAAAATGAAATTATTATTTATTGCTACTACTGCATTATTTTTAACCGCTTGTGGTGGCATTACAGAAACTAAAAAAAGTAGTGTCGTAGAGGTTAAAAAGGCTGGTAAGCCAGTTGGGATTGTTAAAGATGTGATGAAAGTTGCAGGTATTTATCGTAACCAAGATGGTAAAAATACGATTCATCCAGCGTTTGCAAAGACCTCTCGTCCTTGTCCGCCGTTCTGCATTCAACCACAGAATCCATTTGCACCTGAACCAGTTGATACGGTAACTGAGTTAGACATTATCCATGCACTTCGTGATATTGCTAATGGGGCTAATGCTATGGTAATTGATGCCAGAACATCTATTTGGACCACCGCTAAGAAAGGTGGCACCATTAAGGGTGCGGTGAATATTTCCTTTAAGAAGTTAAATTCTAAGGCAGTTGCTAAAGACCCAGATGCGGTGATGGATATTCTAATCAAGCAATTTGGTGTTATTGATAACGGCTCAGGTGTTTTAAACTTTAGCAAAGTCAAAACTTTATACTTATTCTGTAATGGTTTGTGGTGTGGTCAATCACCTGCGGCAATCAAATCTTTACTTGCATTAGGTTATCCAGCTAGTAAGCTTAAGTATTACCGTGAAGGTATGAATTCATGGCATTCACTAGGTCTTAGCACTGTTGGTAAGTAGTTTTTGATTACCTTGTTAAAGGAGAAAAGGGCGTTAATAGCGTCCTTTTTTTTCGTATTAGGATGGTTTGCAACATCGGTTGATGCTGATTTTCATACTGAAAAATGGTATCAAATTGGCTATGATTATTCTCAGCAGGGACGCAATGATAATGCATTTCGTTGGATGATGCGTGCAGCTGAGGCAGGACATGCGGCGGCTCAAAACAATATTGGACTGAGTTATTTGCATGGATTAGGCGTGGAACAAGATGATAAAAAGGCATTTAAATGGTTTGAAAAATCAGCAAAACAGGGGTTGTCTTATGCACAAAGTGAATTGGCGATGTTGTATTATCGACAAGGTAATGTTAAGCAAGCACAACACTGGTGGCTAATAGCAGCGAATGCGAATGATGAATATGCTCAGTTTAATTTGGCTTCGTTATTTTTAGAACAAAGTCATCTTAAAAAAGCGTATTATTGGTTTCAACAAGCCAATCAAAATAAACACCCAAATGCACGAGCTGCATTAGAGAAATTAAAGGAAAAATAAGTATGTTAAATAAAAAAACAATATGGATATTAAGTTTACTGTTTGCGCAAGTATCGTATGCGATATTCCCCATACCCAGTATGCCAAATTTACCAAATTTACCTATGTTTGGTGATTTTAATCCAAATAAATTACGCGCTGAATTTAATCAGTTTGTGGGCGTTGAGCCAGATTTTGCCAGAGAACAACGAATGACTAACGAGATAGCCGATGCGGTAATGGATGGTGATGTAGAATATTTGCCTCTCAAAAGCGGTAAAAAAGTGTTTAGTATTTTTATGGAAAGTGAAGCAGATACCCCTAAAGGTGGTGTGATTATCTTGCACAATCGTGGGCAACATGCCAATTGGAACGACACCATTAAACCCTTGCGTACGGGATTAACAAAAACAGGTTGGCACACTTTATCAGTGCAAATGCCAGTGTTAGATAAATCAGCTAAATACTATGACTATGTGCCAATTTTCCCTTATTCACATGAACGCATCAATGCAGCGATTGACTTCTATAAAAAAGAAGGCATTGATAATATTGTGCTGATTTCCCATGGTTGCGGTGCACATATGGCAATGAGTTATATTGATAAATATGGTGATGGAAAAATTAATGGATTTGTAGGAATTGGCATGGGTGCAACAGATTATAAGCAAAAATTGGTAAATGGTTTTCCGTTATATAAAATGGCAACCCCTATTTTGGACATTTACGCCGAGCAAGATTTTTCTGGCGTGAGGAAATTGGCGAACTATAGAAAACAACTAATTAAGATGGCAAATAACAAGAAGTCTATGCAAATAATAGTGCCAGATGCAGATCATTATTATAAAAATACCCATTCAGTCAATCGTCTAACCACTAAAGTTGCCAACTGGTTAAACGCATTGTAAATTCAATATAGCGGGTCTTAGGTTGAAAAACCAATGAGCGTATTAAGAAAAAAATATTAAAATTAAATTAATTTTTTTACAAAAAATTCATATTATTTATTTTTGAAAATGGCATAAGTAGTCTAATTCTTGTTGGGAAAAATTAGCCAGTTTTCTAGCTTCAATGTTGAATGGGCCACGCAGTTGATTGCCGATGTGTTTTTTAACCAGTTTGTCAAAAGTGATTAGAGGGTCAATTTCTCTTTGTTGGCATAGGTAATGAAACCAAGTGTTGCCGATTTTTACATGGTTAATCTCCTCTTTAAAAATAATGTCTAGAATGTCAACCATATGACTAAAGTTTGAATGCTTAAAGCGCTTTTGAATTTTCGGCGTGGCATCTAAACCTCTGGCTTCTAATACTCTAGGCACGAGTGCCATGCGTGCTAATACATCGTAGTCGGTATCTACCGTCATTTTCCATAATCCATTGTGTGCGTCAAAATCGCCGTATTGATAGCCTAATTTGAGTAGATAGGCATTCAGTAAGGAAAAGTGTTTTGCCTCTTCAAATGCCACTTGAATCCAATCTTGATAGAATTGTTCGGGCATATTTTGGAAGCGGTAGATGGCATCTAATGCCAAGTTAATCGCATTAAATTCAATATGGCAAATGGCATGAATGGTGTTAATAAAACCAAGGTCTGTTTTATCCCTTTGTGGCACCGATTGAAATCTGACTAACTCCGGTTTTTGTGGTCTACCAGGGTCGGGCGTTTTTTGAATAGGAAAGGCGTTGCTATAATCCAGTTGATGATTGATACTCAGTGTATACAATTGCTGAGTGAGTTTTATTTTTTCATCAATGGTGCAATTTATTAAAGCGTGATATGCCAGTTTAAATCCGTTCATTTTATTCATATTGATATTGACCTAATTGAATATCACCCAATTTCCAACCGCCTATTTGTGTGCGAATCAGTCTAAGCGTTGGAAAGCCAACGGCAGCACTCATACGCCGAACTTGACGATTTTTACCTTCGGTGATTTTGAGTTCAATCCATGATGTGGGGATATTTTTCCGTTTTCGTATGGGTGGGTCTCTGTCCCATAACCAATCAGGTTGCTTCACAATTTTTGCTTTAGCAGGTTTGGTTAAGCCATCTTTGAGTGTTATTCCTTGGCATAGTTGAATGATGGCTTGGTTTGTGATTTCACCTTCAACTTGAAGCAGATAGGTTTTTTCTTTGTTAAATTTTGGGTGTGAAATTTGATGTTGTAATTTACCATTATCGGTCAACAGTAGCAATCCTTCGGAATCTTTATCCAGTCGTCCTGCTGGGTAAAAGTTTTTTATATCAATGTAATTAGATAGGTTTTTTTCTTCGCCACTAAATTGACAAAGTATGCCGAATGGTTTATTAAACAACAGCATAAATTTGTTTGGCACGCTCAACAAAGGCATCAAGTTGTGCGTTAGAAATAGCGGTAAAAATAGGAGCAATTGTTATATCAACCAACTTAGAGGAAAAATTAAATTCTAATTCTAGGCTAATTTTGCAAGCATTTTCGCCCAGTGGTATAAAAATCCAAGCACCATTTAACTGCTTGAAAGGCCCTTCTTTGAGTTGCATATCAATGCGTGCATCAACGGTTAAGCGATTAATAGTGGTAAAAGTCTGATTAAAGGCACTTTTATTAATCGTAACCGAAGCTATAATCTCTTCTTCAGTTTGATTTAAAATGTTGGCAGAAGAGCACCACTTCAAAAATGCTGGATATTCATCAATTTGATTAACCAACTGATACATTTTCTTACAAGAGTAAGGCACGATAGCACTTTTAGAGATTTTATGCATGGCAAAAAAAAATAAAAAAATAAATTCAAATACGATTGCCGTTAATAAAAAAGCACGACATGACTATTTTATAGAACAAAGTCTAGAGGCTGGACTCTCTTTAGAAGGTTGGGAGGTAAAAAGCCTGAGAGACAATAAAGTGCAAATTAAAGAGAGTTATGTTATTTTAAAAAATAACGAACTATTTTTATTTGGCAGTCACATTTCTCCATTGAAATATGCCTCTACGCATGTTAATGCAGACCCCACTCGCATTCGAAAATTACTACTACATCGCCTAGAAATCAATCGAATCAAGGATAAAATTAATCAAAAAGGAGCAACTGTAGTGCCACTTAAACTGTATTGGCTTCGAGGCAAGGTTAAATTAGAAATTGGTGTAGCTAAAGGAAAAAAAGAATATGATAAGCGACAAGATATTAAAGAAAAAGACTGGAAAAGAGACAAGCAAAGAGCGTTAAAAGAGAGCTTTAAATAATAATCTCATTTTATTTATTAAAAAACCGTTGACACGAGTGCATTTATGTTTATAATCGTTACCACTAAAATAGTGAGATGTTAAGAATTTTATCTTTATTTTTTTTTATTCTATCTTCTGACAAATAAGCAAAACTTTTAGTATTTTTTTTTAAAAACTTTCGAGGATATAAATATGAACAAATCAGAACTAATTGATGCAATTGCATCGGTAACAGATCTTTCTAAAGCAGAAGCAGGTCGTGCATTAAACGCAACAACTGAGGCCATTACTAATGCTATGGCTAAAGGTGATAGCGTGCAATTGACCGGCTTTGGCTCTTTTGTGGTTAGAGAGCGCGCTGCTCGCACAGGTCGCAATCCACAAACAGGTGCCACAATTCAAATTTCTGCCTCTAAAGTGGCTGCATTTAAAGCAGGAAAAGCACTTAAAGAAGCGGTAAATAGTTAGATTTTAGTTACCTTAAAATAGAAGCACCTTCGGGTGCTTTTTTTATGCCTTTTATGTCAAATAATCAATATAAGAAAAATCTTTTAAATTTAAACCAACAAGCACTCACTAAGTTTTTTGAATCTTTGGGGGAAAAACCCTATCGTGTTAAGCAAATTATGCAGTGGATTTACAAGTATCACGAGTTTGATTTTGACAAAATGTTAAATCTCAGTAAGAAGCTTAGACAGCAACTTAATGATATTGCCTGCATTGATTTTCCCGAAGTGGATCAACAGAATCAGGCACTTGATGGTGTGATTAAGTGGGTCATTAATGTAGGTGAAAATAATTTTATAGAGACGGTGTATATTCCTGAAAAAGACAGAGGCACATTGTGCATCTCCTCTCAAGTAGGTTGCTCATTAGCATGTACTTTTTGCTCAACAGGTATGCAAGGTTTTAATCGTAATTTAAGCACAGCAGAAATTATTGCTCAGGTGATGCTTGCCAAGCAGTATTTGACTGATAAAGGCAAGCGTATTTCCAATGTGGTATTTATGGGTATGGGAGAGCCACTACTAAATGAAAAGGCAGTATATGTTGCCTGTGATTTGTTATTGGATGATTTGGCGTTTGGACTTTCTAGGCGTAAAGTAACTATTTCAACTTCAGGTGTGGTGCCAGCATTATTGCGTATGGCAGAGAGAACGCCAGTGAGTTTGGCAATTTCCTTGCATGCACCTGATGATGCTTTGCGTAATGAACTGGTGCCGATTAATCAAAAATATCCTATTAAAGAACTGCTATTGGCTTGTCAAAATTATTTAACAGCTGGCACGCAAGAGCGTCATATTTTATTTGAATATGTGATGTTAGAGGGTGTAAATGACAGTGTTACTCAGGCTAAAAAATTAGCAACTTTGTTAAAAGGATTATCAGCTAAGGTGAATTTAATCCCCTTTAATCCTTTTCCAGAAACCCAGTATCAAACCTCAAAAAAGGTTACAATTACTGCTTTTCAAGATGTTTTATTTGACAATGGTATTCGCACTACTACTAGGCGTACACGCGGAGAAGAGGTGGATGCGGCTTGTGGGCAATTGGCTGGCAAGGTTGTTGATAAAACCAAACGGACGCAGGCATGATAGACGGTATTGATTATTATCCTAGAAACAAAAAACGAAAAAGTAAGAGAAACTTTAGATTGGTAATAATCTTATTTTTCGTGTTAATAGCCCTTGTTAGTGTATATTACTTTTTTTATGATGGGAAAACGCCAGACAAACCAAACACAAGTTTGATTGTCATTAAAGAGCCAGAAATTGAAAAAACCAAAGTTATCCCTATCATCAAAATACACAAAGAACAGCCAAAAAAACCTGAAACATTAGAATATTTGGATGAAATTACTTAAAAATGAAATCTACTCATACCATTATTAGAAGAAAATCCAAGCAAATCTTTGTTGGTAATGTAGCAATTGGTGGTGATGCACCAATTTCTGTGCAAAGTATGACCAATACTGACACCAATGATGTTCAAGCAACTGTTGCACAAATACAAGCCATTCAAAATGCAGGTGCTGATTTAGTGCGTGTTTCCATACCAACGATGGCAGCAGCAGAAGCCTTTAAAGTCATCAGGAAGCAAGTTAATATCCCATTGATTACTGACATTCATTTTGATTATAAAATTGCACTCAAAGTGGCAGAATATGGTGCTGATTGCTTGCGTATTAATCCAGGTAATATCGGGCGAGCAGACAGGGTGGCAGAAGTAGTGGCATCTGCCAAAGACCATAATATTCCTATTCGTATTGGTGTAAATGCAGGATCCTTAGAAAAAGATTTGCAAAAAAAATACACCGAACCAACACCTGAGGCAATGGTGGAAAGTGCCTTTAGGCATATTGATATTCTGGACAAATTGAGTTTTGATAATTATAAAATATCGCTCAAAGCTTCTGAAGTGTTTATGACCGTTTTTGCCTATCAACAACTGGCAACGCAAATTGACAACCCACTACATTTAGGCATTACTGAAGCTGGCTCACTCAGAGCAGGATCAGTGAAATCTTCTATTGGGTTGGGCTTGTTACTTTCAGAAGGTATTGGCGATACTATTCGTGTTTCTTTAGCCTCAGATCCAGTGGATGAAATCAAGGTGGGTTTTGATATTTTAAAATCACTTGGCTTACGGCAAAAAGGTGTTAATTTGATTGCCTGTCCTTCTTGCTCACGACAAAAGTTCGATGTGATTAAAGTGGTCAATACATTAGAAGCCCGACTTGAAGACATTAATGAGCCAATTGATGTGGCAGTCATTGGCTGTGTGGTTAATGGGCCGGGTGAGGCCAAGGCGGTTTCAGTTGGATTAACAGGCGGCGAGCCTAATTTAATGTATATTGACGGATTAACGCACTCTAAAGTGACTAATGAAAGCTTAGTTGATGAACTTGAAGCACAAATTAGAAGTAAATTAAAAACCTCAAAAAATTAATTTTTCCTTGATTTTCTTTTATAAACTTTCAATCGATAAATAAATTGAATGGCAAAATAGCCAATTATCGAGCTAACAACAGACGCAATCAAACAACCCAGTAAAAATGGTTGCCAAATCACATCAAACACCTGCCATACATACGCCAACGACATAACAAAATCTTGCTCAATACCTGTCCCCAAAACCCAGGCACCGATTTTATAGCAGGCATAAAAAATCGGTGGCATGGTGATGGGATTGGTAATCCACACCAATGCGATTGCCACAGGCAAGTTGGCTGAAAAAATAATAGCACTGGGTGCTGCTAATAACATCTGGAATGGCACGGGAATAAAGGCACAGAATAAGCCAACTGCAAAGGCTTTGGAAATAGATTTTCGATTGAAATTCCATAAACTGGCATTAACTAAATATTTACTCAACCAGCCAAGTGATTTGTGGCTTTTGAGTTCATTTTGGTTAGGGCTGTAGCGCTTCAAGAGTTTTTTCATATTTTAGTAGCGTTGATAATGCCCTTGGTGGTTAATCCATATTGTTGATACAACTCTGCTTGCGTGCCTTGCTCGGTAAATTCATCGGGTAAGCCCAAGATGCGTAAAGGCGTGGTTATTTTTTGCTGGTGTAAATACTCGCTGATAGCACTGCCACCCCCCCCTGAAATAACATTGTCTTCAATGGTAATTAACTGCTGATGCGTGCTTGCTATTTCCTCAATTAATTGCGTATCCAGTGGTTTAACAAAGCGCATATCAATCACACTAGCACCTAATTCTGTGCCCGCTTCAAGGGCAACTTCAACTCTATTGCCAAAAGCAAAAATAGCCGTTTTTTCACCTTTTAGCAAAACTTTTGCCTTGCCAATCTCTACTGTGTCCTGAGTTTCATAGTTTTCTACATTTGCCACGCCTCTAGGATAGCGAATACAAACGGGCGATTTCATGGTAAAGGCAGTGTTTAACATTTGATACATTTCCAATCCATTGCTTGGTGCCATAATCGTTAAATTTGGAATACACCTTAAAAAACTCAAATCAAAACTTCCCGCATGAGTTGCACCATCAGCACCCACCAAACCAGCACGGTCAATGGCAAAAATGACATTCAGATTTTGCAAAGCAATATCGTGAATGAGTTGGTCATAGCCACGCTGTAAAAAAGTTGAATAAATAGCAACAATAGGTTTTAATCCCTGTGTGGCCAAACCGCCTGCAAAAGTAACAGCGTGTTGTTCGGCAATGCCCACATCAAAATACTGCTCAGGGAATTTTTGCTCAAATTCGCTCATTCCAGAGCCAGTACACATTGCTGGAGTAATGGCCATTAAGTCTTTATTATTGGCAGCAGTATTAATTAACCAACGCCCAAAAATATGACTATAACTGTCCAGTATGCTTGAACTGTCCGATGCTGGTGCGATGCCATGGAATTTGCAAGGGTCATTTTCTGCACTGTCTAAACCATAACCTTTTTTGGTGATAATGTGAAGTAATCTGGGTTTTTTTTGCGTTTTTAAATTTTGTAGCGTTTTAATTAAAGTTGGCAAATCGTGTCCGTCAATAGGCCCATAATAATCAAGCCCCAATTCTTCAAACAAAGTGCTAGGTAGCACCATACCTTTAAGATGCTCTTCTGAGCGTTTGGCAAATTCATGCATACGAGGCATTTTTTCTAAAAATCCCAATGATTTATTTTTCATAGATGAATAAATCTTACCAGAAATAAGTTTGGTTAAATATTTGCTCATTGCCCCGACATTTTTCGAGATACTCATATCGTTGTCATTAAGAATAATCAGTAAATCCGCATTACTATCACCTGTATGATTAAGTGCTTCAAACGACATACCACCCGTTAGTGCACCATCGCCAATCACGGCAATTGATTTGTGATTATTACCCTTAATGCCATTGGCAATAGCAATGCCTAATGCTGCACTAATTGAAGTGGAGGAGTGTCCAGCACCAAAACTATCATACTCACTTTCTGCTCTTTTGGTAAACCCTGAAAGTCCACCTTTTTGGCGTAAGGTGTGTATTTTCTCTTTGCGACCTGTGAGAATTTTGTGCGTATAAGCCTGATGTCCCACATCAAAAACAAAACTGTCTTTTGGTGTATCAAATACATAATGCATCGCAATTGACATTTCAATTGTGCCAAGATTGGGTGCCAAATGTCCACCTGTTTTTTGAATATTTTCAATTAAAAAAGCACGAATTTCATCCGCTAAAGATTGTAATTGTGTTAAATTCAGTTGTTTAATGTCTTTTGGATAATGGATTAAATCAAGCACGCATTGTCAAAATATTTTTTTAAGGCTTGTATTATACGCCGACAAACATTTAACCCTTATTGTAAAATGGTTTCTTTTTTTATTAAAGAAATTTTTGCGTCAATAAGTATGGGCAATCATCATAAAATGAACTTTTCCCATCATTTGTATTTATGCAAAGGTTCTCAATAAGCCCTATGTTTACTGTTTGTGCCCTTTACCAATTTGTTCGTTTAGATGATTTTAAGGAATTTCGCACTCCTTTGCGTGCGTTAATGGTGGATTTAGACATAAAAGGCACGCTGCTTTTGGCGTTAGAAGGCTTAAATGGCACAGTTGCTGGCACACAGGATGCTATTGATAAATTGCTTGCATTTCTTGAAAACGATGGGCGTTTTAACCGATTAGAAATTAAGTTTTCTTATAGTGAAAAATTGCCCTTTAAACGCCTTAAAGTTAAACTTAAAAAAGAAATCGTAACGCTAGGCGTGGAGCACATAGACCCATTATCTTCGGTTGGCACTTATGTGAAACCCAAAGATTGGAATATACTCATTAGCGACCCTGATGTGGTGTTGATTGACACTCGTAATGATTACGAATATGGGATTGGCAGTTTTAAAGGTGCTATTAACCCGAATACTGAAACTTTTAGAGAATTTCCTGCTTATACCAAAGAAAATTTAGAGCAATATCGTGATAAAAAAGTGGCAATGTTCTGCACTGGTGGTATTCGTTGCGAAAAATCCACTGCTTATTTAAAATCACAAGGCTTTAAAACCGTCTATCATTTACACGGTGGCGTGTTGAAATACTTGGAAGAAATTGATGAAGCTGATAGTTTATGGGAGGGTGAATGCTTTGTGTTTGATGAACGAGTTGCCGTTAAGCACAATTTAGAACAAGGGCAATATGATCAATGTCACGCCTGTCGTTATCCCATTACAAAGGCTGATAAATACCATCAGCATTATGAAAAAGGCGTTTCTTGTCCCCATTGTTACGGCACGCGTTCTAAGGATCAAATCAATCGCTACAAAGAAAGACAGCACCAAGTTGAATTGGCAAAAGCCCGTGGCGAGGATCATATTGGCGACAATGCGGCGCAAATAATTAATGCCAAAGCGAAAAAGCGGGCTAAAAAAGAGGCGAAAAAATAAGATGTTTATGCGTAATGACATTAAAAAA
>NZ_CAHJWD020000383.1 GCF_903642095.1 Bathymodiolus brooksi thiotrophic gill symbiont
TATGTTCTAAGCTCTGATTGGTGAATTAGTGGTTTGACACCTATAAAATATGACAGTATGCATCGCTTCTTGTACAATTGAAAATCAAAACATTACCGTTCAGCCATATAGGATTCCATGAGCCACACTGACCACGCTGAGGGGGTATTGTTGGTATGTTGAGAGAATTATTATATCGATACCATCCAGGTGTAATATTTCTGGTTTCACACTCCCCAGATTCCCACCAATTCAAGGTATAATCAACAGTTCTCGTATAATTGCTCTCTGTTACAAAGTGGTCAGAACAAGGATCAACTGTCTCATCATTGTTGATCGTTTCATTTTCTACAATTAAATGACAACTTGATAGTTATTAAACAAGGTCTTTCCTGAGTTTAAAATACTATGTACAAATAAAAATAAAATACCACACAGTTGGAATAGTTCCAATATCTAATAAAAATAATAGTAGAAACAGAGACAAAATCGGTATCCCTACCACACATATAAAAGCATTTAAATTAAGCAATATTCTACGAGTAGTGGAGTTTTTTGTTCTTGTAACGAGACCTCCGTCGTCGTCGTTCTTAATCACTCGTCTTCCGTTCCCAAATGTATTAGAAAATGATCAGCACATCTATATATCAAAAACAACAGTTTCTCTATTATTTTTAGCATTACTGATGGGAAATGTGATATATTTTGTAATTTTTATGTAAAGAGAATTCACTTGTTGTTCTACTAGTATATCAAACTTGTGTCCACGGTATGAAGTAGCTTCCAACGATAAATGTGCCACAATTTTCCAATTACAAGCGTTAATCCAGGTGTGTAAACTATTGAAGTTTAGTGTACATATATAAGCTCCTTATCAATCAATTATCAGATTAATAATTATTCGTAATATGAATTTAAATTTTCTCATTTACAAACCCATGCAAAATCTGCCACAATAAGGTACTGGTTCCAGATAGACAAGGTTGAAACCTCTGCAACGAGTGACTGTAACATTCCAACTGTCGACACAGTTGTCATAATATCCCACTATACAAGCCTTCATTGTCACATATTCACCATCATATGAAGGATAGGAACCTGCAAAACATTCAGATGTGCATTTATTCAATCATTTCCGCCATGTCTATCAGCCCAATTTTCATAACATATGAATGAGTAGGACAGAATTAGCCAGCTGGTTTATGTAACATCATGATATGAAGGTTATTCCGGAAACGCTTCCACTGTTTGTGTGTACTAAGTTCAATATCTAAGTTTTTATTAACACCAGGTCTACTCTATTGTAAGCAGCATGTGATGTGTGTGAGCAATCGAATCGAAACGAATTATCTGATTTGACAGACGTTCCACATTCCATTGTATTATATAAACGAAATTGATCAACAAATGTTTATGTTCTGTCATCCTGAATTCCAAATTGTAAAAAAAAACAACATATCCCACGACATATACACACACACACCATCAAGTGTCGTAAAAAGTCGCATGCGGTCCGAACATCATTGACTAATATTAATTTCCCGTTAATTACATTTGTCAGTTGAGAAAATTAAACAATATCAAAATTGATGCATCAGAAAATAATGGCATATGTGCTATAGGTGTAATACCACTAATTAATTTCTTTTATATTTTCTACTAAATTTTTGTTTTTTCCAGACTACCTGGCTATTTTATCTTAAGTTTAACCTTTCAAAAACCATATATCTTCTGAAACATACATGATTCCTCTACGTTCTGTCAAGATATCATGGGATGCTTAAAGTCTTGCCAGGCTATGGAAAACACCTACTCTAAAAATAGCTCTGTCATCCCCCAGAAATTCAGTATTTATAGATCATGCATCAAATCCTCAATACAGGTATTAAAATACAACTAAATCCATCAAATCTGTGCTCAAAATAATCCTTATATTTTTAACTTTAATGATCAATTTTAATTATTCCATTCCATTCAAGTCTTTTTCACAATAGAACAAAGCGAAAGGAACTTTTTTCTTTAAAAGGGACTACTTTTGTATATGTTCTAAGCTCTGATTGGTGAATTAGTGGTTTGACACCTATAAAATATGACAGTATGCATCGCTTCTTGTACAA
>NZ_CAHJWD020000384.1 GCF_903642095.1 Bathymodiolus brooksi thiotrophic gill symbiont
CCTTAATCCAATATCTTTGATATCTGAACATTTACAGAGAAAAAAATCGGTCTCAAATTTTGAATCCATTGATGTCAGCCAATATTTACCAATAACATTCCATTTATCTAATTCTGAGTGTATTATATTATGCATACATTTAACTTGCTTTGCCTTAATAAAGTGATTCAAGTTCACCATTCCCATCCCCCCTTTATTCTGTGGTAAACTGCATACGTTTCTAGATATTTGGTTTGTTTTACCATCCCATATAAAATCCCATATGATGGAATTTATTTCCTTTTCAAATTTTACTGGAATACCCCTCATTTCTATTTCATAGCCTATTACCGATAAGACAAATGATTTGATAATTAAAATTTTTCCAAAATACGTAAGATCTCTTGATTTCCAAACCTCCATACAACTTTTTATCTTATTTATTTTTTCTAACCAAATCATTTCTAAGTCAATTGCATATCCATGAAATACCCCCAAAGCTTTAACCGGTTTTGTTGACCACTTAATATTTTTAAATCTCGGGTTTTTATTACGCCATTTCCCTAGATACATCCCCACTGTTTTTTCCAAATTCATTTTTGCCCCAGAAGCTTTTTCATATATTTCAAGTGTTTTAAATGTTTCCTCGATGGATTCTTCAGTTTTATTAATCAATTGGGTGTCATCAGCAAACATGTTTACCTTTGTCTCTATATCCGGTCCATTTCTATTTGGTAAAGATATGCCTACTATCTTGGGATTGCGTCTAATGGATGTCGCCAATGGCTCCGCCTGCAAAATGTATAGCATCGGAGCGATTGGGCATCCTTGACGGATTGAACGTGAAATGTTGACGAAGCGGGATACAAATCCGTTCGTCTGAATACTTGTTTTTGCATTTTTGAAAAGCATTTTTACCCAGCCCCTGAAACAGTCACTAAAGCCAAATTTTTCAAAACACAAATCTATCCACCCCCACTCAACTCTATCGAACGCTTTCTGTTGATCTAGGAATATAATTGCCCCCTCTTCATCTTCCATTTCTGTATAGTCTATGATATCCTGTAATAATCTATTCCCCTGAAAAATATTCCTACCCTTTACGAACCCCCTTTGGTCGGTATTAATTATATTTGGTAATACACGTTTTAGTCTCTCGGCTAATATTTTTGACACAATTTTATAATCCACGTTTAGAAGAGTAATAGGCCTCCAGTTTTTTATATCCTCCCTTTCCCCCGATTTGAACATAAGTGTAATTATTCCCCTATTCTGAGATTCACTAAGTAGTTTTTGATCAAAAATCTCCCTCACCACAGACTCAAAATCTTCTCCAATAAGATACCAATAATGTCTGTAAAATTCACTAACAATCCCATCCTCCCCTGGTGATTTATCGGGTTTTGGTAATTTTACTGCCTTTGAAATTTCATCCAAAGTTATTCCATCATCACAAATCTCAT
>NZ_CAHJWD020000385.1 GCF_903642095.1 Bathymodiolus brooksi thiotrophic gill symbiont
TGTAGGACGTTTGTAGACCTATGTATGGTTAATACAAAACAAAACATGTGTAGGACGTTTGTAGACCTATGTATGGTTAATACAAAACAAAACATGTGTAGGACGTTTGTAGACCTATGTATAGTTAATACAAAACAAAACATGTGTGGGACGTTTGTAGACCTATTTATGGTTAATACAAAACAAAACATTTGTAGGACGTTTGTAGACCTATGTATGGTTAATATAAAACAAAACATGTGTAGTACGTTTGTAGTCCTATTTATGGTTAATACAAAACAAAATATGTGTAGTACGTTTGTAGACCTATTTATGGTTAATACAAAACAAAACATGTGTAGGACGTTTGTAGACCTATTTATAGTTAATACAAAACAAAACATGTGTAGGACGTTTGTAGACCTATTTATGGTTAATACAAAACAAAACATTTGTAGGACGTTTGTAGACCTATGTATGGTTAATATAAAACAAAACATGTGTAGTACGTTTGTAGTCCTATGTATGGTTAATACAAAACAAAACAAGTGTAGGACGTTTGTAGACCTATGTATGGTTAATACAAAACAAAACATGTGTAGGACGTTTGTAGACCTATTTATGGTTAATACAAAACAAAACATGTGTAGGACGTTTGTAGACCTATGTATGGTTAATACAAAACAAAACATGTGTAGGACGTTTGTAGACCTATGTATGGTTAATACAAAACAAAACATGTGTAGGACGTTTGTAGACCTATGTATGGTTAATACAAAACAAAACATGTGTAGGACGTTTGTAGACCTATGTATGGTCAATACAAAGCAAAATATGTGTAGGACGTTTGTTGACCTAAGTATGGTTAATACAAAACAAAACATGTGTAGGACGTTAGTAGACCTATTTATGGTTAATACAAAACAAAACATGTATAGTACGTTTGTAGACCTATTTATGGTTAATACAAAATAAAACATGTGTAGGACGTTTGTAGACCTATGTATGGTTAATACAAAACAAAACATTTGTAGGACGTTTGTAGACCTATTTATGGTTAATATAAAACAAAACATGTGTGGTACGTTTGTAGACCTATATATGGTTAATACAAAACAAAACATGTGTAGGACGTTTGTAGACCTATTTATGGTTAATACAAAACAAAACATGTGTAGGCCGTTTGTAGTCCTATTTATGGTTAATACAAAACAAAACATTTGTAGGACGTTTGTACGCCTATGTATGGTTAATACAAAGGAAAACATGTGTAGTACGTTTGTAGACCTATGCATGGTTAATACAAAACAAACATGTGTAAAACGTTTGGAGACCTATGTATGGTTAATACAAAACAAAACATGTGTAGGACGTTTGTAGACCTATGAATGG
>NZ_CAHJWD020000386.1 GCF_903642095.1 Bathymodiolus brooksi thiotrophic gill symbiont
CATTAACTGCATAAGTGGTATTATTAGCTAGCGTAAAACTATTGCCTGTGCCGTTAGTGAAGCCATTATCACCACTAATAGAATACTGCCAAGTTGCACCTACTTCTAAACCAATAACAGTAATCAAGTCATTATTGGTAATACCATCGTTCTTTAGCAGACCTGTATCTACAAAGTCAAATGTTGGTTGAGCTGGTTTGACTGTGTCAATTGCTGTTGTTATTGAACTTGAATCCGTAATACCGACACTATTGCCATTACCAGAAAGGTTAACGGTAACCGTGTAATCACCTTGGGTAAGTTTTGAAGTCCAAGTGCTATCATTGGCTAAAGTCCAAGTGTTATCATTAGCATTAACACTTGGAAGATTGGCACTAATTGTATGAACAGTAGTATTACCTTGCTTAAAGACAATACTACTAATATTTATTGAAGTTACTGTCCCAATGATTTCAACTGTGCCACTTAAAGTAGTTGTTGCCATCTCACTAGCATTGAGTTTATTATCATCACCAATACCGCTCCAAACAACTGAAGTGGATAAACCAATCATTTTTACTGATACAGTAATAGGCTGTTCTGCCTCATTGCCTGCAACATCAGTAGCAACAATGGTAACTGTGTCGTTATCATGCGCTAATGCTTGTATTGTTTTGTAAGTCAGTATTCCAGTGTCAGTAGTAATCGCAAATTTGTCGGCATTTGTCCCTTTTATGCGATAAGTAATACCTTCATCTGCATTACCACTATTAAGGTTGGTTGCTTGAGCGTCATAAACAGTAGTTGCAATAGGGGCGTTGACATGAGTATCAACTGTAGTGGGTTGCGAGTCAAATATTGGGTCTGTGGTATCTATGACAATAGGTGAAGTATTTTTACTTACATTTGAGACATCATCGGTTCGTCTAATCTGAATGGTGTTAATGCTATAAGTGCCATCGCTCAGTGTAAAACTCCTGCCTGTGCCAGGTATAAAGTTGTTGCCACTATCAATGGAATACTCCCAAGTTTCGCTTTTCAAACCATTGACAGTAACCGTATTATCGTTGGTAACGCCATCGTTATTTAATAAGCCTGTCTCTTTAAAAGTAAAACTTAGTTTATCATCACCATTATCACCATCACCGTCATTACCACTACTACTAGCAATCACAACAGCTGCAACCACAACAGCGGCTATAACTTCTATATTTGAAGTAACAACATCAAGAAAACTTTGCTTATCATCTGTGCTTACCGCACTAGATTCTGTAGAAACAATAGACCGATCACCATAAAAATACACAATTTGCGTGCCATCTTCTAAAGTGAAAGACGCATCAGCAACAATATGATAAAGCCCACCATCTTCGGTGGG
>NZ_CAHJWD020000387.1 GCF_903642095.1 Bathymodiolus brooksi thiotrophic gill symbiont
TTTGGTGTGCTTTAGTAAGAAAAAAATAAATAAATAAAAAGAAACAAACAAATGAAGTGTAAAAGTGCAAGTGCTTTTTTTTTTTTTTAACATGTTTAAGTTGTGTGAATATGGTTAGGAGGTGAATCGTTTACTACTTATGATGAACTTCTGCACGTTTAAGAATATATCTGTATTTAGGGTATTCGTTAAGTCTGTAGAGCCAAACAATAATAAATCCGTATTTAAGTTAATTGGTAAATTAATGGTGTGAATATATCTCAGTCTTGTTGCATTGTGACGGGGACAATGTAGCAGAAAATGGGCCGTGGTTTCTGTTGCCCCACATTGACAAAATGGGGAATTTACAATGTTTTTACGAAATAAGTGATGATTGAGAGAGCTGCATTGCATACGCAACCTAGCGTGTAAAATTTGTCCCAGTCGAGTACCAATATAATAATAAATGGGTTTAGTATTGTTTTGGGGTTGAAGATTTGATTTAATTATCTGAACAGATCTGCTTGATTTAATATTTTCTGGCTGTTTGTTCCATAGTTGTACACTGGAGGGTATGAAATAGCTTGCGTAGAGCGATGTTCGAGTGCGTACTGGAGGAATACGTGAGGTATGACGAGTATTGTGGTCATGGATCATGCCGAAATTTTGCGGAATTAAGTTACTAAGATATTGAGGAGTTAGATTATTTGACATCTTATAAAATTGAATCGTTCTATGCCTTTCCCTTCTATCTTTCAATTTTTCCCACCCGGTTTCAATATATAGATTACTTAAGGATACAAGTCTGGTACCCCCAGTCACGATTCTAGCAGCCTCAACCTGAACATTTTCTAGTTTGTTAATTAGTATTTGAGTCTTGGTATCCCAAACAACATCCGCATATTCTAGTAATGGTCTTATAAAAGTAATATAAATTGTTTCTAGAGTTTTCCGATCCAGTATAAATTTGAATTTCCTTAAAATGTTAACACGTGAGAATGCTTTTTTAGTTATCATGTCAATATGTTTATTCCAATTACCATCGTCAGAAAGTTGTAGTCCAAGGTGTTTATGTTCAGTAACAGTACTAATGATAGTATTATTCATAATAAGGTTAGGTTGATGGGGGGTTTATTTAATTTTCGAACG
>NZ_CAHJWD020000388.1 GCF_903642095.1 Bathymodiolus brooksi thiotrophic gill symbiont
ACGTGACATAGCCCCCTTCAAGGTAAATGGTCAGTCCCATATTATTTTGCAGCAACTGTCTTGTGGAACTAGAAGTAAGGTCTCTTTTGTTTCTAATCCAGCCCAAATTTCTCTGAAACATTCCAGTCAATTAACAAATAAAACAACACTGGCTACGTCATTCGTTTTCATCAGACATGTATTTCACTGTGTTCTACATGTATGTCTCTGTTTTCATATTGTCGGTAAAACTGGCTAAAATAAATTAATTTAACACGTATCAAAATCTCGGGGAACAACTTCATAACTTATAAGAAGAAAAAAACTAATTTAGTTATTTTTAACGCCGGCAAAAATTTCCGATCGAAAATACGTAGTTGAGCTTGTCCCCATGGGGTGCCTCCTGGCATGTTTTCAATGGTTATCGTGGAAATATCGGCTGAATCTGTTAAGGCATGTAGTTTTCATCAAAGAAAATCTATTCCTGATACAGAAATTATTTATTCTACGTCTTTTAGATACAATCGGTTCGCAAATAGCTTTTTTCCTCAACTTTTATAGAAACTTACCTCAATATCCATGCTGCAGCATCCGGGCTACTGACATAAAAATAGATAAATAAATAGAGTTGGCCTCGCCCAGGTCAGTGCATAATTAATTAGCTTCCGGTAACGATGGTCAGCTTTTTTAGTCGAAAAAACAACGTTTCGGAGCGTATTCATCAATAATTCGGTGTTTAATCTTCATTTTATGAAGGTCAGTACGGAAATCGACAATAATTTTGGGTATGAAAAAATTACGCAGCTGGTAGACAATATCCCTTTAAAAGATTTTTTTTTACATTTCTCGAGGTGAATATGTCAAACATTTTGTGATCGATGCGTAA
>NZ_CAHJWD020000389.1 GCF_903642095.1 Bathymodiolus brooksi thiotrophic gill symbiont
TCCACCACTCAGCTGTGTTACATGTATTTATGAGCTGACATCAGTAGTGTTAGACTTGTGGTCAGAAGTTAAAGTTCCCCACCACTCGGCTCTGTTACATGTATTTATGAGCTGACATCAGTAGTGTTAGACTTGTGGTCAGAAGTTAAAGTTCTCCACCACTCAGCTGTGTTACATGTATTTATGAGCAGACATCAGTAGTATTAGACTTGTGGTCAGAAGTTAAAGTTCTCCACCACTCAGCTGTGTTACATGTATTTATGAGCAGACATCAGTAGTGTTAGACTTGTGGTCAGAAGTTAAAGTTCTCCACCACTCAGCTGTGTTACATGTATTTATGAGCTGACATCAGTAGTGTTAGACTTGTGATCAGAAGTTAAAGTTCTCCACCACTCAGCTGTGTTACATGTATTTATGAGCTGACATCAGTAGTGTTAGACTTGTGGTCAGAAGTTAAAGTTCTCCACCACTCAGCTGTGTTACATGTATTTATGAGCAGACATCAGTAGTATTAGACTTGTGGTCAGAAGTTAAAGTTCTCCACCACTCAGCTGTGTTACATGTATTTATGAGCAGACATCAGTAGTGTTAGACTTGTGGTCAGAAGTTAAAGTTCTCCACCACTCAGCTGTGTTACATGTATTTATGAGCTGACATCAGTAGTGTTAGACTTGTGATCAGAAGTTAAAGTTCTCCACCACTCAGCTGTGTTACATGTATTTATGAGCTGACATCAGTAGTGTTAGACTTGTGGTCAGAAGTTAAAGTTCCCCACCACTCGGCTCTGTTACATGTATTTATGAGCTGACATCAGTAGTGTTAGACTTGTGGTCAGAAGTTAAAGTTCTCCACCACTCAGCTG
>NZ_CAHJWD020000390.1 GCF_903642095.1 Bathymodiolus brooksi thiotrophic gill symbiont
ATGCGGTGGTGGGGCTAACGGGGCCCATGATGACATCGACTTTTTCGAAGGCTTGTTTGAAGTCGTCGCTGATAAGGTGGCGGGTTTTTTGTGCTTTGAGATAGTAGGCATCGTAATAACCTGCTGAGAGTGCGTAGGTGCCGATCATAATACGGCGTTTGACTTCTTCGCCAAAGCCTTCGGTGCGAGAGCGTAGATAGAGGTCTTCTAAATCTTTGGGATTGTCACAACGATGACCGAATCGGACACCATCCATACGAGATAGGTTTGATGAGCATTCGCAAGGGGCAACGATATAATAAGTTGGGATGGCGTATTTTGAATTTGGTAATGAAATTTCTTTAACGCTTGCACCTAATGCTTCAAACTCTTTAACGGCTGCCATAATGGCTGTGGCGACACCATCATCCAAACCATCGGCAAAAAACTCTTTAGGTAGCCCGATGGTTAAACCTTTTATGGAGTCGTTTAAATTCTGCGTGTAGTCTGGCACTTCCCTATCTACACTGGTTGAATCTTTTTCGTCAAACCCTGCCATAGTGTTTAATACCATGGCAGCGTCTTCTGCAGTTTTGGTAAGGGGGCCTGCTTGGTCAAGGCTTGAGGCGTAAGCAATCATACCGTATCTTGAAACACGCCCGTAAGTTGGTTTGAGTCCTGTGATGCCACATAAACTGGCGGGTTGGCGGATTGAACCGCCTGTGTCGGTGCCGGTAGCAAAACTGCTTAATCCATCGGCAACGGCGGCGGCAGAACCGCCAGATGAGCCACCCGGTGCTTTGTTTTTATCCCATGGATTTTTAACAGCACCGTAGAATGAATTTTCATTACTTGAGCCCATGGCAAACTCGTCCATATTGGTTTTGCCTAGCATTACTAAACCCGATTGATTGAGTTTGTGGCTAACGGTTGCGTCATAAGGTGAGATGAAATTATCCAACATTTTGGAAGCGGCTGAGGTTTTAACGCCATTGGTGCAAAAAATATCTTTGTGTGCATAAGGGATGCCCGTTAAGATACTGGCCTTGCCTTTGGCAATTTGTGCATCTGCTGTTTGTGCTTGTTGTAATGCTATTTCGTCGGTAATAGTGATGAATGCATTGAGGTCTGAGGTGTTGATTCTGTCTAAATAATGTTGTGTTAATTCAACAGACGAAAATTCTTTGTTTTTCAGCCCTTGTGTTAATTCAGCAATGGTTTTTGTGTGCATAAGGTTTATTCTATTACGGTTGGTACTAAATAATGCTGTTTGCCAATTTTCGGGGCAATAGCTTGGAAAGATGCTGATTGGTCTTGTTCATTAACCTCATCTATTCGCAAACGCTGAGTCATATGTAGGGGGTGTGCCATTGGGGTAATGGCATCGGTGTTAATCTCAGTGAGTTGTTTGGCCAAGTCTAAAATGGCGTTTAAATCCTTAATGGTTTCGTTCTGAGTATTGGTGTCAATCGTTAATTTAGCTAAATTAGCAATTTGTTTGAGTTCGGTATTATCAATCATAAATTACAGGAAAGGCACGGCGTTAAATACACGCATTGGTTTATTAAAAGAAGATCTTAGTTGTGAGATGTCTTTTTGCATCCAATGCATTGATTTTTGCATGCCAATCATATTGTCGTTCATTTCTTGCATATTCTCAAGCATTGGTTTGAGTGTGCTCATTTTGGCATTAATTTGCATCATATTTGCAGAAATACCGTCTAAATTATCAAGTTTTTTGGCGACAATAAACATATTTTTACTAACGCTGGAGAAGTCTTTTTGCATTTTATTGACCGATTGACTCATTTGTGCCACATTTTTTGACAAATTATCAATACTGATTACCATGGAAGACATATTACTGCCCATTTTTGGATCCATGGCACTTGCTAGGCGTGTCATATCTTGAGTGATTGAGTAAATAATCATAAAACCACCGAATGCCAATAGGGAAAATACCAATAAAGACGGCACAAAAAAGCGTTCAAATTTAGAATCTGTGCGTTTGTCTGCGTGTGATTCTACATTTTCTAACATTTTTTCTAAATCAGACATTTTGGTGGTAATCATTACATCGTCTTCATGCACTGCTTCGTTTTCGATGTCTTTATTGGTTTTATCGCTCATAAAAAATCCTTAATTACTTGTTGTAGATCATTTTTCTGATAATCCTTGCTGATAAAGGTTTGTCCTAGTTTTTTCATTAAAACCAAGCGCACCTCGCCATCAATAACTTTCTTGTCAACGCTCATTGCATCCACAAAATCTTGATAGCTTATTTTACTGTTGATAGACACAGGTAACTGAGCTTTTTGCAATAAATCTTTGACCTGCTGCACATCGCTACTAGCGATAAAACCCTCTAATGCTGATAATTCAGCCGCCATTAACATACCTACAGCAACTGCCTCTCCGTGTAAATAAGTGCCATAACCCAATGTATTCTCAATCGCATGAGCAAAAGTATGCCCAAAATTAAGCAAGGCACGCTTGCCAGATTCTAATTCATCTTGTGCCACAATATTGGCTTTGTCAGTGCAAGATTGATGCACTGCTTTGATAATTAGACTCTTGTCACGGTGCATTAAATCGTCTATATTCTGTTGCAAATCAATCAAAAAATCTACATTACCAAGCAAACCGTATTTAATCACCTCAGCCATTCCTGCTGAATACTGTCTATCGTCTAGCGTATCCAGCGTATCTACATCAATCAACACACATTTTGGCTGATAAAACGCCCCTATCATATTTTTACCCAGTGGGTGGTTAACCCCTGTTTTGCCACCTACGCTAGAATCTACTTGCGACAAAAGCGTGGTTGGAATTTGAATAAAATTAACGCCTCGTTGATAACTGGCGGCTGCAAAACCCGTCATATCACCCACTACGCCACCGCCAAGGGCAATAAGTGTGCAAGAGCGGTCAAAGCGTGCTGTTAAGAGTGCGGTAAAAATCTCGTTGACCGTATCCAAAGTTTTATACTGTTCGCCGTCTGGCAAAATCACCTCAGCCACGGTAAAAAGAGTGAGTAAAGCCTTTACTTTAGCGAGATAAAGCGGGGCAACTGTGGTATTAGTCACGATCATCACCTGCTTACCTTTGATGTGTTGGGTGAGCAAATCAGTCTGTGTGAGTAAATCTTGTCCAATGTAAATCGGGTAAGATTTATCGCCTAAATCAAGATTAAGTGTTTTCATAAAATATTAATAAGTTCATTACTGGTTAAAATTTTCATTCAAGTAAAGGCATTTTTTGCACCTTGATGTTACGCAAACTTCCTCTCTTCACCATCACCAACCACATTTTCCACACAACGACCACACAACTCAGGGTGTTCGCTATTGTTACCAATGTCTTCACGATGATGCCAACAACGCACGCACTTTTCGTGTTCAGATTTTGATACTTTGATAAACACGCCAGTGCCCGCCTCAATGCAATCGTTGGTTTTTTCGCCTAAAGGGTGAATTCTAGCGTAAGAAGTGATAAAGACAAAGCGTAATTCATCAGCTAATTTGTGCAATGATTGATAAATACTGTCTTCGCAATAAATATCAACTTCAGCATCTAGTGATGAGCCAATAGTTTTATCGTTACGCATTTCTTCCATTTGTTTTTGAATAAATGGTTTAATATCGCGTGTAATATCAATCGCTTCATTGTTATAACCTGCACTCAACTCTTGATACCATTCTTGCAAGAAAATACTGTGTGCTTTCTCACTCGGCATACTTTGCCAAATCTCTTCTGCAGTGAATGATAATATTGGTGCCAACCAACGCACCATCGCCTCTAAAATATGATTCAATGCTGTTTGTGCACTGCGTCTGGCTGGTGAATTTTCCTGTGTGGTATATTGCCTGTCTTTAATCACATCCAGATAAAAACCGCCTAAATCATTCGTGCAAAAATTAAGTGTCAATTGCATAACTTGGTGAAAATTATACTGCTCATAGGCTTGCAATATTTGCACTTGCAAAGTGGCTGCTTGTGCCACAATCCACTTATCTAAATCCAACATTTGATTAAATTCAATGGGGTGTTTTTGTGGATTAAACCCAGTCGTATTTGCCAGCATAAAACGCAAAGTATTACGCAATCGGCGATACGAATCAGCAGAGCGTTTTAAAATCTCATCAGAAACCGTCATCTCGCCCGTATAGTCTGTTGATGCAATCCACAAACGCAAAATATCAGCACCTAAATTATTAATCACTTTTTGCGGACTCATAACATTGCCAAGTGATTTGGACATTTTTTTGCCGTCTTTATCAACAGTAAATCCATGTGTTAAAACTTGTTTATAAGGTGCTTTACCATTGATTGCCACAGAGGAAATTAGCGAGGATTGAAACCAGCCACGATGCTGATCTGAACCTTCAAGATACAAATCTGCTACATCCGCCAAACCTGCTCGGGTTTTTAAAACAGTAAAATGAGAAACACCTGAATCAAACCACACATCTAGCGTATCGGTAGTTTTATCGTAGTCTTTAGCATCAACGCCTAAAAAATCTTCAATATCAGATTCAAACCATGCTTCAATGCCATTTTGCTCAATTTTATCTGCCACAGTGGCAAATAATGCTTGTGTATCAGGATGCAATTCGCCCGTTTGTTTATGCACAAACATCGTAATCGGCACTCCCCAAAAACGCTGGCGAGAAATACACCAATCAGGACGATTACCTACCATTAATTCAATACGCTTCTTACCCCAATCAGGTATCCAATCTACTTTTGGAATTTCCTTATTAACCATATCACGCAAGCCATTTTGTTGCATAGACACGAACCATTGAGGGGTTGCACGGAAAATAACAGGGGTTTTGTGTCGCCAGCAGTGTGGATAGGAATGCATTATTGGCGTATGTTTTACCAACGCATTCTTGTGATTCAAAATCTCAATCACACTGGCATTGGCTTTAAAAATAAACTGTCCGCCCAAAAGTTCTATGTCTGGAAAAAACACACCTTTGGCATCCACTGGGCAATCTACTGGCAAATTGTATTGCTTGCCAACAACAAAATCTTCTTGACCATGTGCCGGTGCTGTATGCACTGCACCTGTGCCGGCATCTGTCGTTACATGGTTACCTAAAATAATAGGCACTTGCTTGTTATAAAACGGATGCTGGACTTTTAACCCTTCCAACTCACTACCCGCAAAAGTTTGCTCGCCAATAACGGCTTCAATATCATAACGCTCAATGGCACCAACAGCCAACGCTTTGGCAAGCAATAAATACTCACTGCCCGTATCAACCAGCACATAATCTAACTCGGAATGAAGGGCTACTGCTTCATTGGCAGGCAATGTCCAAGGGGTGGTTGTCCAAATAACGACCGAAACTGACTTATCAACATTAAAAAGTGAATCGTCAATGATTGTAAACTTAACATCAATTGCCTCAGATTGTTTGTCTTTATACTCCACTTCTGCCTCAGCCAACGCCGAACCACACTCGGTGCACCAATGCACAGGTTTATAACCTTTGGTAACATGACCATTCTCAACAATTTGCCCCAAAGCCCGAACAATATTAGCTTCGTATTGAAAATCTTTGGTCAAATAAGGATTATCCCAATCACTTAAAATACCCAAACGCTGAAAGTCTGTTTTCTGTTTGGTAACTTGCGTATCAGCATATTTGCGACACTCTGCTCTAAATGCATTGGCATCAATTTTATGCCCAACTTTGCCTTTTTTCTTCTCAACATTTAACTCAATCGGCAACCCATGGCAATCCCACCCCGGCACAAATGGCGCATCAAAACCCGACAAAGATTTAGACTTAATAATAATATCTTTAAGCACCTTGTTAACCGCATGCCCAATATGAATATCGCCATTCGCATACGGTGGGCCATCGTGTAAGATAAATTTAGGTTTACCTTCATTATGTTTGCGAATTTGGGCATACAATTCATCCTCTTGCCATTTTTTCAAAAACCCGCCTTCTCGATTGGCAAGATTGGCCTTCATTGCAAATTTGGTAAACGGTAAATTTAAACTAGATTTATAATCAGACATTGATATTTAAAATAATTGAAATAAAAAAAACACCATTATACTAGAGAAGTGTTAAAACCTTAATAAAACCCTGCTCTAATCCAATAGCCTACTATCCATTAAATTCTAACTATAGACCTTTATATAAATAATAAATAATTATCAAAAATCCGCTTTTTATTCAATGAGCAATAACATTCAGGGAAGGTCGTTTTACCTGCTCAATGAGATAATATTATAAGTAAATTAACCTATTCAAAAATAACTTATGAGTAATTTTCAAACGGATTTTTATCTCTAAAAGTGGCAATTGCCATAGCAACAGTAAGCAAAATTAAAGAATTAAAAAATATAGGCATAATAACGAATGCATAACCTAAATTATGAATTGTTGCACCACCAATAATTGCTGTTACTGCTGTTGCACCACCGGGGGGATGCATACATTTTAAAAAATGCATGGCGACAAGTGAAAATGGAATGGCAATTGAAGTTGCTAACAATGTATTGGTAATTAAATAAAAGCAAGTAACGCCCACTATCGCTGAAACACTATGCCCACCAATTAAATTCCATGGACGAGAAACTAAGGCGTGTGGCGAGCCAAACATTAATATAGCTGATGCACCAGTTGAAGCAATAATTAAGGGGGAATTGGTGCTCTGTAGAATAACACTGGAGAAAAATTCAGCCATAACAATTGCTATAAACGCTCCAACTGCTGAGATTAATAATTCTTTATTACTCACTACTCTCCATCATATTGAGACCTTTGCATAAATATGAATAATCATCAAAAAATATGCAAAGGTCTCATATTGTTAGCCTGTGCTCCAGCCTCTTGGGCGTTTCATACCTGATATTTTACAAGTCTGCTTTACATAGCCATAAGGAAACATATGAAACAACTTAGTTTTAGCAGATTTTTTATCAATCCCTAAGTGTTCACCAAAATTCTTAGCAGTGTGCCTTATGTCTGGCACAATTCCATGCTCTTTATAATAATCTTGCATAAAATCAAAGATTATCCAATAATCACCAGTCAACTCAATATCTTCTAATTTGGCTAATTCTATTGCAACCTCTTTATTCCATTCCTCTGGGTTAATTAAATATCCTTCAGAATCTAACTCTATCAATTTGTCATTTACTTTTAGCATTTTTATTTTATCCTAACATTCATTGCACTGGGATCCTTGAAGTCAAACCCTTTTATTTCAGAATTAGCCGCCAACATTTGGATATATTCATTAATACCTGAAGTAGTTGATTGGTTTTGCAGATATTCTTTAATATGATTTTGAACCAAGTTAAATGGTAATTGCCTATTGGCACTCTTATCAAAAAACTTTTTGTTATTATTTTCATAATATCTTTTACAAGCAGTTTCATCCGCAGTTGGCACTCTTAGGTTATTCTCCAATAATTGATTAATCTTCGATTCTTGATCCTTATCACTGTTGTCTATCTTGGCTTCTTGCAAGAGTAATTGTTGCACTACTAATGCTTGCGCCGCATTGAAAATAACGGTTTCAACATTAGGAGCGTCTGTCTGATATTGCATTTCTCTAAATACATCATCATCAGTGATTTCTACATTGTTAACTTTGATTGGCATAATTGATTACCCTCTTCTTCTAACGATTTGATAATTTTTACGAGTAATGTATTGCAATGGAACACTCCAAATATGCACCAATCGTGTGAATGGAAAGATGATAAATAGACTCATTCCTAGCACCAAATGTAATTTAAATACCCAAGCCTCAGCGATAATGAAATCAGCAGCACCTGTTCTAAATGTTACAATATGTTGTGCCCAATTTGCTAAAGCAATCATTGAACTACCATCTAAATGTTGTGCTGAGTATGGAATAGTAATCAAACCTAATAATAACTGCAAAAATAAATAAAGCAAAACAAATGTATCGCTAAATTTAGATGTCTTGCTAATACGCTTATCAAACAAGCGTCTGTTAAGCAAAATCAGTATCCCAATTAAACACATAGTGCCAAAAATACCACCAGCAATCATTGCCATAATTTGCTTAGTGCCTGCACTCATAAATGGGTGATATACCCATTCTGGTGTCAATAAACCAACAAAATGACCAAAAAACAATAAGATTATCCCGATATGGAATAAATTACTACCGACCAACATTCCTTTTTTGCGTAACAATTGCGATGAATCTGATTTCCAAGTATATTGATCTCTATCGTAACGCATTGCACTACCCAAAAGAAATATTGTCATTGCAATATAGGGAAAATAACCGAAAAAAAACTGATTTAAAAAAACCATAATATATCTCCTTTAATTTAAACTTGCGTCGTCTTCGCAAGTATTACATTCTGAGGCTTCACCACTAAATGCCTCTTGCTCTTTCCAAAGCTCATCTAACTCATCTAAAGTCTCTGGTTCTTTAGGTGAGTTTTCTATTGCTTCGGCAACTCTAAATTTATTAACTTTAATCTTTGATAACTCTTCTAATGCGATAAATATCACTTTATAAGGTGATTTATTCTTCTTAAGATGTCCGCCAATTAAAGCGATAATATCAATAGAATCTCCTAACGATTCTTTTGCCTCTTCAACATCACACAAAGATAAATATTCCAAAAATAATGGCAAGTAATCAGGCAGTTCTTTTTTGTTAATAAACAACCCCTTACTAGCATACATCTCCTTCAAATCAACCATTGCCTGACCTCTGTCTCGTGATTCGCCATGAATATGTTCAAAAAGATTTAGACAATGATTTCTACTTCTGTCAAATGTGCTAACAAAACGCTCTTGTAATTCTAAAAAATCTTCATTTTTATAATCATCAAGAAAAACCAGCAAATCTTTGAGTGTTTTCTTAGGTAATAAATTTTCTTCTTTTAAAACCTCAGCCAAATCTTTGGTGTTCGTGTGGACACTTTCTTCTGGATAAGATAATAAAATCGCTAAAACTTTTAATGTTTTCATGGAGTCTTCCCGCTCATTGTATTTTTATGCGTGTTACCGCCAAACAAAGTTGCTGTTGTTGCACCTTCTGAACAACCATTACCAAAAGTAAACCCACAAGAAGATTTATTATCAAAAGCAATTTCATTATCAAAAGGGGTATCCCCTGAATATTCTTTGTGATTTGTCGGAATAACAAATCTATCTTCGTAAGCAGCTAATGCCATTGTTTTATACATATCATCAACCATATCTTCTGTTAATCCAACCTCATCCAAAACTTCTGTTAAGGCAGCATTGTCAACTTTTTTACCACGCATAAAATTACGCATCGCTATCATTCTTTTTAAAGCAAAGATAATGGGCTCATCATTACCAGCAGTTAGCATATTTGCTAAATATCGAACTGGAATACGCAAATCTTCAACATTAGGAATAGGTCCTCTATGATCAATCACACCTTTTTCAATTGCATTTTGAATAGGAGATAGAGGAGGCACATACCAAACCATTGGTAAAGTTCTATACTCAGGATGCAACGGGAATGCCACTTTCCAATCGATTGCCATTTTATAAACAGGTGAGTTTTTAGCCGCTTCCATCCAACTATCAGGCACACCATCTTTTTTGGCTTGTTTTTGTATTGCCTCATCATGTGGATCTAAAAATATTTCTAATTGTGCCTCATATAAGTCTTTTTCATCACTCATATTTGCCATTTCTTCAATTCTATCTGCATCATAAAGAATAACGCCTAAATTACGAATTCTCCCAACACAAGTTTCAGAACAAACAGTTGGTTCCCCTGATTCTATTCTTGGGTAACAAAAAGTGCATTTCTCTGATTTTCCAGATTGCCAATTATAATAAATCTTTTTGTAAGGACAGGCACTAACACACATCCTCCAGCCTCTACATTTATCTTGATCAATTAAGACAATACCATCTTCTTCTCTTTTATAAATCGCACCACTTGGACACGCTGCAACACAAGTTGGGTTAAGACAATGTTCACACAATCTAGGCAAATACATCATAAAGGTGTTTTCAAATTCGCCATAAATTTGTTTTTCAATTTCCTTAAAGTTATAATCTTTTGATCGTTTTTTAAATTCACCGCCTAAAATTTCTTCCCAGTTAGGCCCCCATTCTGGTTTTTCCATTACTTCACCAGTAATCATCGAATGTGGTCTTGCTACTGGCGGTGTTGACATTTCAGGCGCATTTTGCAAATGTGCATAATTAAAGGTAAATGGTTCATAATAATCATCAATTTCGGGTAAATCAGGATTGGCAAATATTTTTGCTAACAATCTAAACTTACCCCCCACTTTAGGTTGTAATTTCCCATTTTTAGAAACCCAGCCACCGTTCCATTTATCTTGATTTTCCCAATCTACTGGATAACCAATACCCGGTTTAGTCTCTACATTATTAAACCAAGCGTATTCAACCCCTTGACGCGAAGTCCAAACATTTTTACAAGTAACTGAACATGTATGACAACCGATACATTTGTCTAAATTTAAGACCATTCCTATTTGTGCTCTTATTTTCATGCCTTATCTCCTTTTATTGGTTCATCTTTCCACTCAATCTTATCCATTTTACGAACAATAACAAACTCATCTCGATTAGAGCCAACTGTGCCATAATAATTAAATCCATACGACTGTTGTGCATAGCCACCAATCATATGAGTTGGTTTTGTAATTGTTCTAGTAACTGAATTATGAATACCACCTCTAAAGCCAGATTTTTCTGCTACAGGCGTGGTGTTTATTTTTTCTTGGGCGTGATACATCATTGACATACCCTCGGGAACTCTTTGTGAAACAACTGCTCTTGCTGCAATCGTGCCATTGACATTATACAATTCAATCCAATCGTTATCTTCAACACCTATTTTTCTAGCATCAATTTCACTCAGCCATACAACTGGGCCACCACGATTAAGTGTCAACATTAATAAGTTATCAGAATAAGTAGAATGAATACCCCATTTTTGATGTGGTGTAATCCAATTCAACACTACTTGGGGACGATTATCATTATTATCATTGATAATTGGTGCTATTGTTTTGGTATTAATGGGTGGCTTGTAAGTGCATAAATTCTCACCAAAGTCCACCATCCATTTATGGTCTTGATAAAACTGCTGTCTGCCAGTTAAGGTTCTCCATGGAATATACTCATGCACATTGGTATAACCAGCATTATAACTTACATGCTCATCTTCAAGTCCAGACCAAGTAGGGGATGAAATAATTTTTCTAGGCTGTGCTTGCACATCTCTAAAGCGAATTTTTTCGTCTTCTTTTGGTTTTGCTAGATGCGTATGGTCTCTACCTGTTATTTTACCCAAAGCCTCCCAAGCTTTAACTGCCACTTGACCATTGGTTTCTGGTGCCAGTGATAAAATAACTTCTGTGGCATCAATATCTGTTTCTATTTTTGGCAATCCTTTAGAAACGCCCTCTTCTCTTACCGTTGTATTTAAACCATTTAGCAACGCTATTTCATCTTCAGTATTCCAAGAGATGCCTTTACCGCCATTACCAATCTTGCTCATCAAAGGACCTAAAGAAGTAAATTTTTTGTAAGTATCAGGATAATTACGCTCAACCTCGACAAAATTAGGCATCGTTTTACCTGGGATTGCCTCACATTCATCGTCAAACCAAGCCTTAACATCAGTTGCTTGTGCCATTTCTCCCGGAGTGTCATGCAAAATAGGCAAGGCAACAACATCTTTTTCTTCGTCTAAATGACCGGGGCAAAGTTCTGAGAATTTTTTCGCCAAACCTTTATAAATCTCCCAATCACTTCTCGATTCCCAAGCAGGGTCAACTGCCTTAGAAAGGGGGTGAATGAAAGGGTGCATATCCGAAGTATTAAGGTCATTTTTTTCATACCAAGTTGCTGATGGTAAAACAATATCAGAATATAAACAAGTCGTTGACATTCTAAAATCAAGCGTTACAAATAAATCAACTTTACCTTCTGCACCATCACGCCATTTAACTTCAGATGGTTTTTTATCTGTTTCTTTGCCAAACACTGCATTTTGTGTGCCTAACAAATGTTTAAGCATATATTCATGACCTTTACCACTAGAACCTAATAAATTAGAACGCCAAATAAACATATTGCGAGGGAAGTTTTTAGGATTATCGGGATCTTCACAAGAAAATTTCAAATCTTTAGATTTTAATTGCTGAACAATGTAATCTTTAACATCCATTTTTGCTGCCGCAGCTTTTTTTGTAATTTCTAATGGATTTTCTTCAAATTGAGGGGCAGAAGGCAACCAACCCATTTTTTCACTACGCACATTGCAGTCAATCATTGAATAGTTTTCCCAATCTTTTTTGTCTGCTAATGGGGATAAAATTTCATCCACACCTAATTTTTCATAACGCCATTGGCTAGAATGGTTGTAAAAAAATGAAGTGCCATTCATATGTCTAGGTGGACGATGCCAATCTAGTCCAAAGGCTAATGGCTGCCAACCAGTTTGAGGACGAAGTTTTTCTTGTCCTACATAATGAGCCCAGCCACCACCTGATTTACCAATACATCCACACATCATTAATACATTGATAATGCCACGATAAATCATATCCATATGATACCAATGATTAACAGCGGCACCCAAAATTACCATTGATTTGCCTTTTGTTTTATGAGCATTTTCTGAAAATTCTTTGGCAATACGAATAACTTGCTCTTTAGGAACACCCGTTACTTGTTCATTCCAAGCAGGCGTATAAGGAACATCGTCATCAAAAGAACTGGCAACATTTTCACCTCCTAAGCCTTGATCAACGCTGTAATTTGCCATCATTAAATCAAAAACTGTAGCGACTTTAACCTCTTTGCCGTCAGCCAGTGTTACTTTTTTAATTGGAACATTTCTTTGTAAAATAGCATCATGATCGGTGTTAGCAAATATCTCTTGTTCGTGTTCTTTATTATTAAAATATGGAAAACCAACAGACACAACTTCATCATTATCATTTTTTAAAGTTGTTTTGGGGCTGATATCTTCGCCATTTTTAACATTTTTACTTTCAATATTCCATTTTCCAGAACCGTCCCATCTAGAGCCAATAGTTCCTGTAGGTATTACAATTTCATTGGTATTTTCATCAATTAACAATGGCTTCCATTCAGTATTGTCTTTTTCACCTAGAGTATTTTCCATATCTGAAGCCCTTAAGGTTCTCGTTGGAGACAAAATATCATTTTTTTCTTCCAAAATAACAAGGAAAGGCATATCAGTATATTGCTTAATATAGCTCGTAAAATACTCACTTTTATTATCTAAATGGTATTCTTTTAAAATAATATGCCCCATGGTCATTGCTAAAGCAGCATCTGTGCCTTGGGTTGGTGCCATCCATTCATCAGAAAGTTTAGCAACTTCACTAAAGTCAGGTGTTACTGCAATAGTTTTTGTGCCGCTATAACGCGTTTCTGTGAAAAAATGTGCATCAGGTGTGCGCGTTTGTGGCACATTAGACCCCCATGCCATAATATAAGATGAGTTATACCAATCTGCACTTTCAGGAACATCTGTTTGTTCACCCCAAACCTGAGGAGATGACGGTGGTAAATCACAATACCAATCATAAAAACTCAAACAAGTTCCCCCTATAAGTGATAAATAACGAGAGCCAGCAGCGTAAGATACCATTGACATAGCAGGGATTGGTGAAAAGCCAACAACTCTATCTGGGCCATAAGTTTTTGCAGTATAAATATTAGAAGCAGCAATAATTTCATTAACCTCCTCCCAATCAGCTCGAACCATTCCACCCAATCCACGAACTTCTTTGTATTCTCTAGATTTCTCTTTATCATTCACAATGGCTTTCCAAGCATCAACTGGGTCTGCATTTTGACGCTTAGATTCACGCCAAATTCTTAACAATTTCGAGCGAATTAAAGGATATTTAAGGCGAGTAGAACTATACAAATACCATGAATATGAAGCACCTCTTGGACAACCACGAGGCTCATGATCAGGTAGGTCAGGGCGAGTTCTTGGATAATTAGTTTGTTGCGTTTCCCAAGTTACCAGACCATTTTTAACATAAATTTTCCAACTACAAGATCCAGTGCAGTTAACACCGTGCGTTGAGCGAACTACCTTATCATGCCCCCAGCGACCCCGATAGGCACGCTCCCAATCTCTGTTTTCATAAACTAACTTTCCATGTCCATTGGAAAACTCCTCTGCTTTTTCTTTATTAAAAAAGCTCAATCTATCTAATAAATGACTCATATTTCTCTCCTAATTTATTATAATTTTGTTGTTATGGGTTGTAAAATTCAGCATCTTTGCGTAAATAAAACCACCAATTGATAATCATACAAATCGCATAAAAAATTGCGAAACCATACAATGCATTTTCTGGTGTCGTTAATTTAATTTGCTCACCAAATACTTTTGGAATAATAAACGCACCATAAGCCGCCACTGCCGAAGTCCATCCCAGCACTGGACCTGCTTGCTCTTTATTAAACACCTGTGAAATTGTTCTAAAAGTAGAGCCATTACCAATGCCAGTCATTGCAAATAGCACAACAAATAAGATTAAAAATGGATAGAAAAATTCTTCAGGCGTTGCCGATGAATAAGCTTGCTTCATAAAGTAGGCTACACCTAATGCTGATACCACCATTACTGCAGAAATAATCTGCGTTACTTTGGCGCCACCAATTTTATCAGCAATCATACCGCCAATAGGTCGGATAAGTGCACCAACAAAGGCACCCATCCAAGCATAAGTAAGTGCTGAAGGGCTATTTGGATTTATCGTATTGTGCGTCATTATGCCGTCAACTAAAATGTGTTGAAAACCGAAAATAACCTTAATTGATAATGCTAATGTTGCAGCATAACCAATAAATGAACCAAAAGTCATGGTGTAAATAATGGTCATCGCCCAAGTGTGTTTATTGCTAAAAATTTTATACTGACGATTAATACCTTCTTTGTAATCATTGCCAAGTGGTAATAATTTAAGCAATAATACCGTTAAAATAATTACAATTGGAAGCACCACCCACTTGCTAACCATAAGCCCAGAGCCATTAACCACCTCTGGAAGCATTAAATACAAACCAAATGTCGCTGTTGAAAGTCCTAAAATCAACATCACAATAATCTTGATGAATGCACCCAAGGTTGAGCCAATATTTGGAGACACATGGTCTTCAGTGATATTGTTCATCCCTATCCAAGTTGCAAGAGATAAGGGGATTAAAAGGATTAACCAAACATAACCTGCATTTTGCAAATAAGTATCTGTGCCTGCTGGAATTTTACCAATCAATGTGCCTGAAGCAATTTGCAACTCTGTCGGGTTGCCCATTATTGCAAGTGTCATTACCAATGGGATAACAATCTGCATTGTGGTTACACCAAAATTACCAAGACCTGCATTCATACCAAGAGAGTAACCTTGAATTTTCTTTGGAAAGAAGAATGAAATATTTGACATTGACGAAGCAAAATTACCGCCACCAAAGCCAGACAATAATGCCAGAATCTGAAAATGCCAAAATGGTGTATCAGGTGCAGAAAGTGCAATACCTAAACCTAAAGCTGGCAATATTAAAAGTGTAGTGGTTAAGAAAATGGTATTTCTACCACCTGCTAAACGAATAAAAAATGTTGAGGGGATTCTCAAGGTAGCACCTGATAAACCAGCAATAGCCGCCAAGGTAAATAATTGAGACTTGTCAAAGCCACCATAACCCGTATTCATCATTTGCACTGTAATAATGCCCCACATTAGCCATGTGGCAAAACCTGCCAATAAACTCGGAATAGAAATCCATAAATTGCGGTTAGCTATTGTTTTACCAGTGCTTTCCCATTCAGACTTATCATCTGGATTCCAGTTTTTTATATCTTGAGCCATTTGCAACCTCCTTTATTAAAAATTATTTTATATACTTGTTATATCTTCTGAGACCTTTGCATAAATAGGGATGATTAGCAAAATTCAATTTTTGCCAGATTGGTGATTTTCTTAAACCTTGTCCTAGCAGGGCTAAGGCTGGGTTTAAAAAATCGCCAAGCGGGTGAAAAGTGGATTTTTGATGATTATTCATATTTATGCAAAGGTCTTCTTCTATTAAATTAAATCTATTTACCCTAAAACTGCTTAGTAACATCATTAAGATTGTCATAAGTTTTTTGCATATTCTTTTAACGCTTCAGTTCTTGCTTTTTCAGTGTGCTTAATTTTTTTCTCTTTAGCAAAAGTAAAATACATCCAAACCAAAGAAACTGCTGTTGCTCCATACAACAACATAAATATCACACTATTAATACCTGTGTAGTCAATTAATATGCCAAACATAATGGGCAAAGTAAAGCCACCCAAACCACCAGCCATACCAACAACACCAGATACTACGCCAATATTATCTGGATACTCATCTGATAAGAATTTAAATACACTTGCCTTGCCAAATCCCCAAGAAATACCTAGGATAAATAATAAAGCAGTAAAAACCCAGACATTTAAACTAATATCGAATTTAACTTCACCTGTGGTGGTTTTAATCAATAAAGCAGTTTGAGGGTAAGACATAAAAAATAAACAAACAAGAGAAACCCACATAACCCACCAAGTAACTTTATATGCGCCATATTTATCAGCAAACCAACCCCCTAAAGCTCGAACAATACCTGAAGGCAAAACAAAAATAGCACCTAATAAAGCGGCAGTTTTTAGCTCAAAACCGTATTCATTAATATAATATTTAGTCATCCATAAAGACAACCCAACAAAACCGCCAAATACCAATGAATAATATTGCATATATTTCCATACTTTAGGGTCTTTTAATACCTGTAATTGTTCTTTAATAGTTACTTTAGAAGCATGTTTATGAGCAGGATCAGTATAAGTAAACATCCAATATAAAATGACCACTACCACCATAGCAACAGCGTATATCTTTGGCACCATTTGCCAACCAAAAGATAGCAAAATAGTTGGGGCAACAAAATTTGTAATCGCTGCACCTGCATTACCTGCACCAAAAATACCCATGGCAAAACCTTGATGCTCTTTATCAAACCATTTAGAAGTATAGGCAATACCTACGGTAAATGAAGCGCCTGCTATACCTACTAACAATCCCAATACTAAAAATTGCCAATATTGCGTGGCTGAGCCAATAAACCACAATGGCGTTAATACAGTTAAGAGCAAAATAAGATAAACAATCCTACCGCCAAATCTATCCGTCATCATACCAACAGGGAGTCTAAAAATTGAACCTGTTAAAATAGGTGTTGCGACTAAAATACCAAATTGAGTATTATTCAATGATAACAATTCCTTGATAGGAATGCCAATAATTGAGAACATTACCCACACAGCAAAACACGCTGTAAATGCAATGGTATTAGCCGCCAAGACTGATTTAGCTTGTGCAGTTTGGCTTTTAATTGTGGAAATACCCATATACTTATCCTGATAATTTGTTCTAATTTTATATTCTATTTACTTGCATTTAGATTTAAAATATGGCTTTTTACAAAAAGTGTGATTTATATCACGCAATATTATCTAACTATGCGACAACTACAAATACTTAGCAATACATTTCACACATTACAAAATGAACGGGGCTTTGCAATGCTTTATTTGCGTGAAAATACAACGAAATATAAGCAAGATATGTTGGGTTATTTTGCTAAAAGTAACTTAAATATTAAGCAATTAAAACTAGATATTGCACAACAAAGTGGCAATAAAATGGATTTAGAGCAACAAAAATTAATTCAAACTATTGAGAAAAGTTTAAAGAAATTAAAAGCCAATCGTTTGGCATTGCTACATTTGGAATCAAAGGCTGGCACTGTGTTTGATTTGTATTCTTATCAACTTATTTCCCCTATCATTCAGTTAATGACTCATTTAATTTTAAAAATCAAAAATACACACCCTAGTGCAATTAGTGCTTATTGCTTTTTTCTGCAATGGAAGGAGAAAGTTGGCTTAGAACGCTCCATTATTATGCGTGGCTTTGCTGAAAGCAATTCTAATAAAAATAAATGTATTGAACACATTAAAGTTTTAATTAATGAACAACAATATTACAAAAAATCATTCTTGTCCTTGGCCACAATTGAGCAAAAAAGTTTCATTCAAGCCATCTATCAAACACCTGATATAGATACATTGCACACCATCCACCACCAACTCACCACACACGGAAAATCAGATATCCTTTCTAAGATGAGCACTAAAGATTGGTTTGCACTTATCTCAAAAAAAATGAACAAACTACATGATATTGAAGAAAAACTGCGCCTTACCTTAGAAGGAAAACATCAATTAAGTAAACACAAAATCAATACACCCATTACCTCAGAACGCTTGGCATACAAGATTACTCTGTTTCAAGATATGCCTATCAATAAGGTGGAACAAATTATTAGCCATTCTAAAATTTATCAAATCCCAAAAAACAAAGTGCTTATTTTGGAAAAAAATCCAGTAACCCATCTATATATCGTTTTAATGGGTTGGGTTAAAATTTTTAAGCAAAACAATGGTCAAAGTGAAATTTTACAAATTATTGGTAACAATGAAACTGTATTAGAACATTGTTTGTTTACACATCAAGTTTTTAACGCAAATGCCAAAACTATTACCGATACATTGATGCTATCTATTCCAATTAATGTGCTTAACCATACGCTAGAACAATCCTCCAAATTTACACATAATTTCATCGTTATGAGTGCACAAAAGACCAATACTGCTTTGCAAAATCTTCAATCTATTAAACATAAAAATACCGAGCAAAGAATGGGGGAATTTTTCCTAAAATTACTCAATGATAAAAAATGGCAATCTAACACCATTCAATTACCTTACAACAAGTCTCTTATTTCTTCTTATTTGGGTATGAGCAGGGAAGTATTCTCACGCAATCTAAAACACCTGTCTCACCAAGGTATTAGTATTGAAAAGAAAACCATCACTATTACCAATAAGGAGAAATTATGTAAATATTGCCATTTTGATGCCAATAACCAGTGTTATAATTTTCAGCACAATCAATGCCGTTACAATGAACAAAATAAATAAAATCATCCGTAAAAATACCTATATTATCAATAAGTAGTAGATATTTTTACAGTTAATATTTAAGTAATTACAAGCGCCACATTATTCATTTTAGCCTTTCAAATTAACCGCATCTAATAACAATTTTACTTGTCCGGGTTTGAGATAATCATAGTGGTTTGCCTTGAGTTTATCGGGTAGGCGAATTTCACCAAAACGGATACGAATTAAGCGTGATACTTTAAAACCTAATGCTTCCCATAAGCGGCGTACTTCTCGTTTTCGCCCTTCTTTTAGCACTACTTTATACCAGCGATTTGCCCCCTGCCCACCGCCAACAGACACACGGAAAAATTTGGCAAAACCATCGTCTAATTCAATGCCATCTGTCAATTGTCGTAAATCCTCTTGCTCAACTTTTCCCAATACTCTAACCGCATATTCTCGGTCAATTTCAGAACTTGGGTGCATAAGTTTATTGGCTAAATCGCCATTGTTGGTAAACAACAACAAACCCGATGTGTTTAAATCTAAACGCCCCACCATTACCCAGCGAGATTCTTTAGGTAGCAAACTGAAAACGCTTTCACGCCCTTCTTTATCTTTTGTGGAGCAAATAAAGCCTGCTTGTTTATTCAGAATAATAACCTTAGTTTCTTCCTCTTTATAGCGTGCAAGATCAATTTTTCGCCCGTCAATTTTGACCATATCCGTAATTTCAGCTTTATCACCAATACTGGCAGTTTTATTATTAACCTCAATACGCCCTTGCTCAATCAAGCGTTCTGCCCAACGACGAGAACCGTAACCTGCTGTAGCAATTAATTTTTGTAATCTTTCCAAAAGAATTATCTCCTTAAAATATCAATTAGTCCTTGAAACTTTATCCATAAATCGGCGTTATTATCTACTTGCCTAGAGCGAATAATAAAAGGTTCTGCCTGCTCGTAAATGCGAATAATCATAGTTTTTTGCGCATCTTTTATCATTGTTATGTCATAAATATCAGATTCTATGCCGACACCAATAATTTCATAATAATTCAATAGGTTTCTGATAGCAATTGCTTCTTTGGAATTTTTTTTACTTAATTTGGCAAAATCTTCAATACGATACTCTTCATCTATTTTTCTTAGTATTTTCAAGCCATCTGTTAAAAAATCATCTTCCAAATCTTTCATTAATAAGCCGATAGTTTTGTCTTTTTTAATAGTTTCTCTTTGTTTTTTAATTGAAATCCACGCAACGAAAACAGCCACTATTAAAGTGGCTGTTTGTATAATTTGAAAAGTTATTTGATTGTCTAATTCCATTAAAGAACTATAACCCATTTGAACCCTCTTGAAAAATAATCATTATTCCCTCCTTGTATGTTTTTAACTAAATAATTAATGTAAATCAGGTTAACATTATAACATAATTAACAATTAGTAAAAAAAATTACACAAATATTAATAAGTAATTCCCATAACTTCACGCACTTCTGCCATCGTTTCTTGAGCAATGCTACGCGCTTTTTCAGAGCCTTCATGAATAATTTGGCTAATCAGTTTAGGGTCTGATTGATAGGTGGCAATGCGATCTTGAATTGGCAATAATTCTGCCTGAATACTGTTAATCACTGGTTGCTTGCATTCAACACAGCCTATTTTTGCATGGGTGCAACTGTCTTTTACCCAATCGCAAGTTTGCTCATCTGAATATATTTCGTGTAGTTGCCATACTGGGCATTTTTTCGGGTCGCCCACATCGGTCAATTTTATTCGTGCTGGGTCGGTTGGCATACGCCTAACTTTGGTTTCAATTTCTATTTTGGTGTCCCGCAAAGAAATGGTATTGCCATAAGATTTACTCATTTTTTGCCCGTCTAAACCCGGCATTTTTGAGGCTTTTGTTAATAATGATTTTGGTTCAGGTAAGATAATTTTGCCAATTCCTTCAATATAACCCAATAATCTTTCTCTATCGCCAAGGGTAATATTTTGTTGCTCTTTTAGCAAGGCTTGTGCTTTATTTAGTGCTTCAATGTCGCCTGTTTCTTGATAAGTTTTGCGCAATGAGCGGTAAGACTTGGCTTGCTTTTTACCCATTTTAGTAATGGCAATCTCTGCTTTTTCTTCAAAATCAGCCTCTCGTCCATACACATGATTAAAACGCCTTGCCACTTCACGAGTAAGCTCAATATGTGCCACTTGGTCTTCGCCCACAGGCACTAAGCCTGCCTTGTAAATAAGAATATCTGAACTTTGCAAAAGTGGGTAGCCTAAAAAACCATAAGTACCCAAATCTTTGGTTTTTAATTTTTCTTGCTGATCCTTATACGATGGCACACGCTCTAACCAAGGTAAAGGTGTAATCATAGATAATAGCAAATGTAACTCTGCATGCTCTGGCACTTTTGATTGCACAAAAATCGTTGAAGTATTTGGATTGATACCTACCGCTAGCCAATCAACCACCATTTCAGTAACATTAAATTCAAGGTCAATCTTATCGGAATAATGTGTCGTAAATGCATGCCAATCAGCAACAAAAAAATAGGAATCATACTCGTTTTGTAATGCTAACCAATTTTTTAAAACACCATGATAATGACCCAAATGTAATTGCCCTGTTGGTCTCATTCCTGATAAAACTCTATTTTTCATCTATTTCCTTTAATCCTGTTATCACTAAATTTTGATAATATTCTGCTTGCTTAATATCAACTATCGTCTGCCCACCGCCCGTGATTAAAATCTTACCATTAAACGCATCACAATGCTTTTCAATAGTATCACGCAACATATTTTCCGTCCCCATTCGCCACGACTTTTGACTGTCATTACCCACAAAGGCTTTACACTTTTGTAATTGATAAAGCCCCGGTGCAATGCCACCATCAATATGCCGATTATTTTGCACATAATCAATGGTAACAAATGTGCCAATACCCACTAACATAAAATCTTGTTCGGGATATTTTTCATATCCTGCCACAAGCCCTAAAAAACGGTCAACACCTAATTGCTCCAAATTATAATCAAAAACCAAGCCCTTGTAAGACTTAGGTTTAACAATAGTTGGATTGGAAAAATGCTGAATAAGTTGATGATTTGCCACACAAGCTATAGTGCTGGTGTGGTGTTGTGGTATGACGCTAGGTTGAAAATCTTTAATATCAACGCTATCATAACAACTGCCAATCTCCCAATCCACACTACTGTTGCCAATATCTACCCATAAATTAAATTGGCACATTAAACAATTCTTTGCTCCACCATAAATGCACTAGAATACTGGCAATATAACCCAATGCAATCACTGGCATCCATTTTAAATGTGATACGAATGTATAAAGTCCTTTTGATTGACCCATTAACGCCACGCCAGCAGCAGAACCTATTGAAAGCAAACTACCCCCTACGCCAGCAGTGAGTGTTACTAATAACCATTGACCTAATGACATATCAGGATTCATGGTTAATACCGCAAACATCACTGGGATATTATCAACAATTGCCGACAACATACCAACTAAAATATTGGCATAAGTTGCACCTAAAGAAGTATACATCACCTCTGAAGTTAGTGCCAAATACCCCATAAAACCTAAGCCACCAACACTGATAATTACCCCAAAAAAGAACAATAGTGTATCCCATTCAGCAAGTGCAACTTGTTTAAATACATCAAAACCTTGGTCTTGCGTTTTCTTCTCTTCTCTACGAATAAAGAAGGCAGCAATCATCAAATAACTCAATCCTGTCATCATGCCCATTGCTGGCGGCAAGTGCAAAAAGTTGTAAAAACTCACTGCGGTAAAAACAGTAAATGCAAACAAAATAACAATCGTCAAGCCGCCAATTTTAACCTCAACTGTCTGATTGCTACCAGTTGCCACATCGTTTTTAATGAAAAAATGCATAATTGCTGCTGGCACCAAAAAGTTAATCAAGGACGGAACAAACAAACTAAAGAATTGGGAGAAACCCACCACTCCTTTTTGCCAAACCATTAGCGTGGTAATATCGCCAAATGGACTGAACGCACCGCCCGCATTCGCCGCTACCACAATATTAATAAATGCCAACGAAACAAACTGAGGATTTCCCTTGCCAACCGCCATTACTACCGCACCCATAATTAATGCTGTGGTTAAATTATCTGCAATCGGTGAGATGAAAAATGCCAAAAATCCTGTTAGCCAAAACAACTGGCGAAATGTTAAGCCCTTATTGATCAGCCAAACTTTCAATGCCTCAAACACATTGCGTTCACGCATCGCCTCAATATAAGTCATTGCCACCAATAAAAATAACATTAACTCCGAATATTCTAATATATTGTGTTTAAGCGCCATTTCAGCACTATGTGGTAAACCATGCTGTGCATAAATCCAACCAATTAATCCCCAAATAACACCTGCCACTAAAATAACTGGCTTGGACTTTCTAAAATGGGTAAATTCCTCCACCATTACAAAAACATACGCTAATGCAAACAAGGCCAACGCCGTATAACCCACCCAATGGCTAGTTAAATCTAAAATGGTAGATGAATCGCTAGTTGCAAAAGCAGGAAAAGTCAGCAACAATAATGCTAAGGTTTTAATAAATTTCATATTTATGTAAGAATCTTAATATAGGTATTATGATGAAAAATTAGCCAATCCAAGCAACTTAACTGATCGGTTATTAACAAAAATAGTTTTGTCTTTTTCGGTAATTTTAAGCACTGCAAAAAAACAAGATTTTACCTGATTAAGCACCATTCCAACATTTTTTGTAGAATCTTCCAGTGTTAATTTATCCAATGGATTAACCTTAAAATCACACTCAAATTGATACAACCTGCGTTTCGGCTTGCCTAGATAATGCACCCGTGCCACTACTTCCTGCCCAGGGTAACAACCTTTGGTAAAACTCACACCCACTTCATCAATATCTAAATTTAAATCTTGTGGAATAAATTTCTCACTGGTTGCTAATGTTACCTGTGCTTCTTCAGTAGAATTTTCTTGATTATCAACCTCACTAAAAACCACTTCAGCATTCAGAGCAAACATCTTTAAACGAGTTTGCACCCCCGTCTTCAAATCTGACGCAAAATCTAAATAAAAATCATCCCCCTGCTTCTGCACCCACATTAATGCAATAATCCGCCCCTGATGTTGGCAATAAGCATTTAACTGCCATTGGCTGTCAATAATTTTGTTAATATCATTCGACAACTGCCCTTGTAGAAAACTTTGTGCATCTTTGCCGCTAACTTTTAAAATAGGTGTTCTTATTATCATAAGAACGGATTATACAATAGACGAAAAAAAACCGAGCATAAAACTCGATTTTTTAAATAAAAACAACTATTTTAATGCCATGCAATCATAGTCAACAACATCGGCACAGATAAAATCACATTAATTGATGAAGCTAATGCTGCATTTTTCTTAGCTGTTGCGATTTCTTCCGCTGTTGCCTCTTTCATACCCAAAATCTTTTGCTGATTTGGCCAAATAATAAACCATACATTAAATGCCATGATTGTGCCCATCCATGCACCGATACCGATAACTTGATATCCTGTGCTAAGCATAAACGCCTTTCCAATAGCGCCTTGCACGCCAAGTAACACTAAACCAAGAATTAAAGTCGTAGCCGCTGCCATACGAAACCACAACAAAGCACGAGGTGCAACATATTTACCAATCGCCGCTGGACCTGGTCCATCACTATCAGCTAATGCAACACCCATCGCTGGCACTTGCACAAAGTTGAAATAATATAGCAAACCAATCCAAACAATACCTGCCAATACATGCAACCATACTGTCATACCATAATGTGATATATTTTGAGCTTCTGCTACATTATCTTTGAACACATAAAACACAATTGCTGTTAAAACAAAACCAAGTGCAATTTTACACTGCACTAAATTAATACGATTAAACATACTTTCTCTCCATTGTTATAAAGTTGACTATTATAATAAGGTATTCAAAATTATGTGCTATTTTTCTACTTTTTACCAAACTGGTAAAAATTGAATACTGCTAATCATCCATAATTTATACAAAAGGTCTCTATTTTCTATTCGCTTTCAAAACCAAGTAACCAACAATACCAGACGCAAATGAACCTAGAAGTATCGCTAATTTATCAGTATATTGAAAAAGGCTGACATCTTTAAAGGCTAACGACACAATAAATAAACTCATAGTAAATCCAATGCCTGCCAAAACAGATACGCCATAAAGTTGCATCCAATTACTGCCTTCAGGCAATGTTGCTAATTTTAATTTTATTGCCAAAAAACTAAAGCCAAACACTCCCAACTGCTTACCAACAAACAATCCCAACATAATACCCAATGGCACGGTTCCAGACATTTGAGTTAATGAAATATCTATGATATTTACCCCTGCATTAACAAAGGCAAACAACGGTAAAATAAAAAAAGCAACCCAAAAATGTAGATTGTGTTCAATCTCTTCAAGTGGAAAAACGGGCAGTTGATTTTCGTCTTTACCAGTGAGTGGAATCGTAAATGCCAATGCCACGCCTGCTAAAGTTGCATGCACGCCTGATTTTAGCACAGCAATCCAAAGCACAATACCGACCGTAAAATAAGCTGCCTTTCTTGTTACACCAAACCAATTAAGCACAATCAAAATAACCAAAGAAGCCAACGCTATAACAATTGACAAAGTGGACAGGTCAGCCGTATAAAAAATAGCAATAATGACAATCGCACCTAAATCATCAATAATAGCCAAGACCATTAGAAATATTTTGAGCGATGCTGGCACTCGATTGCCCAGTAAAGAAAGAATTGCCAAGGCAAAGGCAATATCTGTTGCTGTCGGAATTGCCCAACCATTCTGTGCAATAGGATGGTTTTGATTAAAGGCAAAATAGATAGCAGCTGGAATAACCATACCGCCTATAGCCGCAATCCCTGGCAAGGCTATTTGATCCCAAGACGAGAGCAACCCGCCCATCATTTCTTTTTTAACCTCAAGACCAATTAATAAGAAAAATATACTCATTAGCCCATCATTTACCCAATGATAAAGCGACTTATTCAAATGCAACGCACCAACGCGTATCTCCACGGGAATATGTAAAAAAGACTCATACAATGGCGCTAAAAAAGTATTACTTAATATCAGTGCTAAAATGGTTGCAAATATGAGCAAAATACCACTAGAAGACTCTTTTTGTATAAATTTTTCAATTGAACTCATGGGTTTTAAGATATGGCTTTAAATTGATGATAATTTTACCTTAAACCCAATTCAAAAATAACAATCATTATTTTCAATGATCCCTTAAAATGATAGTTAATACAAAGACCTCAATATTTACAAACACAGTAAAATTTTATTGTATATAATCAAAATGTAGTTATCTTTTGTATATTAGCCCGTTGAGTGAAATGGTTTTTTGGTTGAAACCATTATAGGGAATTAGATTTTCTGCATTTTTTTTGAATTGAGATAGATAATATCAAGTTCATAAAATTGTAAGATGAAAAAAACTAAACTAAAAAACAAGAGAAATAAATGAGAATTTACAATATTAGATTTATTTTTATAGTGCTGTTGATACTTGTTACATCATCGTGTGGAGTAAAGAATGCTGAAGAAGATCTTCTTTCTAGTCCGACCCTGATTACTCAAGGACAGAATAAAAACCTTAAGTTATCGCTAGACAGAACGAAGTTCGCATTTAGTATGAAGACCTCAAATTAAAACCCTTTCCCAATACAACTAATGCCAGAATTACCTGAAGTAGAAACCACCAAACGAGGACTTAAGTTGTTGATTATCAACCAAGTGGTTAATCAGGCTGTGTTATATCGGGATAATTTGCGTTGGGAAATACCCAAACATTTACCGACAACACTGGCTAATCAGGCTGTGAATGCAGTTGAACGGCGAGGAAAGTATTTATTGATTAAATTCAATGCAGGAACGCTGATTATTCATTTAGGCATGAGTGGATCAATTAGAATAGTGAATAGCACTGTGCCGCTCAAAAAACACGACCATTTTGAACTGGTATTTACGAATGGAAAATGTATGCGTTTGAATGACCCTAGGCGATTTGGGGCGGTGTTATTTTCTATGGATAATACCCACTCTTTATTAGACGATCTGGGTGTTGAACCGCTGGAAGTATTGTTTGATGAACAATACTTATATGGAAAATCTCGCAAAAAACAGCAGAATATTAAGGCATTTATTATGGATAGCAAAGTGGTGGTTGGCGTGGGTAATATTTATGCATGCGAGAGTTTGTTCCGTGCAGGAATTAATCCTGAGCGAAAAGCGGGCAGTGTGAGTAAAAAACGCTATGCACGGTTAACACAATGTATAAAAGACATTCTTACTCAGGCAATCAAAGCAGGGGGGACAACTTTGCAAGATTTTTCTTCTGTAGATGGCAAACCGGGATATTTCGCACAGACTTTGTCAGTGTATGGGCGTGAAAATGAAAACTGCACGAAATGCAACGGTAAAATAGCACGAATTATACAAAATCAGCGATCTTCATTTTATTGTAAAGGATGTCAAAAATGAGTAAAGAAACTTTTGAAACTAATTGTGGCACTAATTCAGAACCGTTTGCCTTGCAAAATTTAGGCAGTTATATGGAACCTGAGTTTAGTGAAAATTGCATTTTAATTATTGACCCCGGCATGCGGATTCATCATCGTGCTTATGCGGTGATTCGTTATGAGGAGGAATTGTATTTTCGTCAATATATTGAACGAGGTAATAACAAATTTTTAGTGCCGTTGAATACGCAATATGATGAAATTGAGATGAAAAATGAATTTGAGGCAGTTGGATGTGTGGTGCAACAAAAACAGCGCAAACAAAAACCACTACATTATTATCATTTAAATGTTGGAACAAAAGCAATGGATTTCACCATCTCTGGTAAAGAGAAAATAAAGGCAGAAAAATAATATGGAAAAGAAAGTGCATCTAATATTTAGTGTCGTTATGTCATTATTTATGATTAGTATTATGTCATTTGTTGTTACTTATATGAATATTGGCTGGAACGACCAAACCATTGAAAAATGGTTGTCTAGTTTTGCCATTGCGTGGCTAGTGGGCTTTCCACTATTGTATATTTTTGCACCAATTTTTAAGAAAAAAATTGTTAAGTTGTTATCCAAATAAGGTGTGCCATTCTGCCTGAATTTACGCCATCTCGGCGATAAGAAAAATAATCTTTATCTTGCTCAGCAGTGCATTGATTACCGCCACTCATTGTTTTAATACCTAAATTATTCAAAATAATACGGGCGGCTTGGTAAATATCAAGGTGATATTTTTCACCTATTTGTGCAAATGCCACACTGAGTTTTTTGTCTTTGGTTACAAATTGTTCAAACACCTCTTTGCCAACTTCAAGGTTTTTTGATGAAATCGCCGCACCAAAATGTATCAATAAATCACGCTCATCAAACTGCTCAATAAACGATTCAATCACACCATTAAGAATCCCTTGCCAGCCCGCGTGAGCAACCCCAACCTGCGTGCCAGACTGATTGGAAGCAAAAATCGGCAAACAATCAGCAGTCATTACCGCACAAATTACACTTTTTTCACGGGTGATAACAGCATCCCCTTCGCAATCATTGGACTGGGCATCTAAGCAAATATTAGAATGAATTTGATTCAGCCATTTTGGCGTATTGGGCAGGTCAAAATGCGTTATCAGTAATTCACGATTATGAGCAACGGCATCAAGATTATCGCCCGTGTGTGTGGCTAAATTAAAATTGCCATAACCGCCCTTGCTCGCTCCACCTTGTAAATACCGTGGTGTTGAAAGTAACTTAACATTGTCTGGGAAATTAAACTGCATCGTATTTCACATAAAAATACAAAGCATTGAACCTCTTACACGGCATCATAGTTTTGTAAAATTTTAATTAAGCTTTGCATATCTTCTGGCAACGGTGCTTTCCACGACATTTCCACTGCTGAAATCGGATGGGTTAAAGTAAGTTTTTTAGAGTGTAATGCTTGACGATTAAAGCTTTTTAGCTCTTCTTTGAGCGCTTCATCTGCTTTTTTGGGAAAACGAATTTTACCTCCATACAACGGGTCAGCAATCAAAGGATGTCCAATATGTGATAAATGCACACGAATTTGATGGGTGCGTCCTGTTTCTAAAATCGCCTTAATATGCGTATGATGTGCAAATCTGTCAATCACACGATAATGTGTAATGGCATGCTTACCCTCTTCCACCACCGCTTGTTTAATACGGTCTTTAGGATTGCGTCCAATCGGCTCATCAATAACACCTCCTGAAATCATATGCCCATACACAATGGCAGAATATTCCCTAGACACACTGTGCGTTTGCAACTGCTCAACCAAATTTTTTTGTGCCAATTCACTGCGTGCAACCACCATTAGCCCCGAGGTATTTTTATCCAATCGATGCACAATACCCGCCCTATCAAGATTAGCAAGTGCAGGGTCATAATACAACAGTGCATTTGCCAATGTGCCTGTCCAATTACCCGCACCGGGATGTGTGACCAAGCCCACTGGCTTGTTAATAATAATAATATCCGCATCCTCAAATACGATATTTAACGGCATATCTTCTGCCACCCAATCATTGGTTTTTTCCGCTTTAATACTGAGTTTCACAATCTCGCCACCCAACACTTTTTCTTTGGGTTTAAAAGTTTTCCCGTTAATCAACGCACTCCCCAACCTCACCCACGCTGTGATTTTAGAACGAGAATAATCAGGCAACATTAACGCTAGTGCACTATCAATACGCTGCCCAATAAGTCTATCTGGAATAATGATATTAAATTGATTCATACGAGGCTTTTATAAATATGGATGATTAGCAAAAAGTGGATTCTATAATTATTCATACTGATGCAAAGGTTTCCCTCTATATTTAATTTTATAATTTGGCGTCCCGTAAGAGATTTGAACTCCTGTTATCAGGATGAAATCCTGAGGTCCTGGGCCAGCTAGACGAACGGGACAAATGCTTATTATATAGTCCAACTGCATTTACAACAGACAAAAAAATAGCCCAACATCATCACAATGCTAGACTATTCAAATATGGCATCGCCTAGGAGAATCGAACTCCTCTTACCAGGATGAAAACCTGGGGTCCTAACCGATAGACGAAGGCGACATAATTTTTTTACTTGGTGGAGCTAAGCGGGATCGAACCGCTGACCCCGACACTGCCAGTGTCGTGCTCTCCCAGCTGAGCTATAGCCCCATAAAATACTGGTGACCAAATAAAAGAAACAAATTATAGCGTGTCCGACGAATTAGTCAAGTTAAAATACGGCTATGCTAGAAAAAAAATACACTGAAAAAACTTTTACCTTAGAAATTCTTTATCACATTGGTGCATTAGAAGATTCCATTCATTTTATCTTTGACCATGATACCAAAACTTGTGCCATTATCGACCCAGCATGGGATGCATCGTTATTTATCCAACGGATACACGACAAAGGCTATACACTTACTGATATTTGGCTAACACACTGGCATTTTGACCACACCAATGCAGTGGATGAAATTGTAGAAAAAACAGGTGCAAAAATTACTGTAGGCATCCACGAAGTGCCTTATTTGCAAATTGACAATTTGCCCGAAACAGTTGAACACAACGACACTATTTTTATCGGTAAAACCGCTGCTACAATTATTAACACACCGGGGCACAGTGCTGGTGGTATTTGTTATTTACTAGATGGACATTTGATTGCGGGTGATACACTATTTGTTTATGGTGCAGGACATTGTTCATTGCCGGGTGGTAATATTAGTGAATTATTTAATTCCATGCAAAAGCTCAAGCAAGTTGATGATGCAATAATGCTACATTGCGGTCATGATTACGGCTGCAAAATTGAAACCACAATGGGAGAGCAAAAACAAGGTAATGCTTATTTATTGATTGACAACGAAGCAGACTTTGTGCGTTTTGTAGAAGGTATGTCAATCGGTCAATACCCTTATCCAACCGAAGCATTAACCAAAACAGAAGTTCAAACCATGTTATGATTGGTTTTTTTGGTGGTTCATTTGACCCTGTGCATTATGGACATTTAAAAACGGCTTGTGCTGTTAAAAAAGAGTTGGGATTGACACAACTTTTTTTAATGCCTTGCAAGACTTCTGTGCATAAAAATACTTTACAATTTTCTCATCAACAACGCCTTGAGATGTTAAATTTAGCGATTGCTGAGTTTGATGATTTGCAACTTGATAGTCGTGAAATTGACCGACAAAATGCTTCTTACACTATTAACACACTCAAACAAATTAAAGTAGATTATCCCGATAGAAAGATTTTTTTCATTATGGGTGAGGACAGTTTTAATACATTAGACACTTGGAAAAACTATCAGCAACTTAGTAACTACGCACAATTAGTAGTGCTGCCTAGATTGTCTGAGGCAAAAGGCTTAACTTCTTGCATGGAGGTATATTTTGCTAAAACACCGTTAGTTAATATTTCATCAACGCAAATTAGAAGTAAAATACGCAATCAGGAAAATTTATCAGGATTATTACCTGAAAACATTATTAAATATATTAAAAAACTATGAATTTAAAACAACAACTAAAAGCAGTTACCGACATTATTGATGAACTTAAAGGAGAAAATGTTGTTACTCTAAAAGTTTTGCAACAAAGTGCAGACATTGAAGCGATTGTGATTGCCACAGGTCGCTCTACGCAACATGTGCGAGGCATTGCTAATAATGTCAAAATTGAGGCAAAGCGTTTAGGAATGAAAGTTGTTGGTATTGAAGGAGCGGAAACGGGGCATTGGATGCTCATTGATTTGGCAGAAGTAGTGGTGCATGTTATGACTGAGAAAACTAGAGAATTTTACAAATTAGAAAAATTATGGTCGGGAACGGACGACGAGTGAAAATCAACTTGATTGCCATTGGTAAAAAAATGCCTGATTGGATACAAACAGGAATTACGCATTATCAAAAACAATTACCTCGTGAACTCAACTTTAACTTAACCACGCCTGAAGCACAAAAACGCAAAGGCAAAAATATTGAACAAATCAAACAACTTGAAGGTGAGTTATTGATGAAAGCCAGTGCCACTGCAAATTTGATTATTGCTTTTGACGAACATGGCAAACAACACACCACTAAAGAAATCGCTCAAGCAATGCAAAATTGGCAACAAAATGGCGATAGTGTGGCTTTGCTGATTGGTGGTGCCGATGGTTTAAGCAATACAATTAAACAACAGGCTCATCAATTATGGGGATTGTCAAACTTAACTTTGCCACATTCAATGGCACGATTATTGGCAGTGGAGCAAATTTATCGTGCCCATTCATTATTAACCAACCACCCCTATCATCGGGAATAATTTAGAGAAAGCAAGGGCTTTCTCGTTTCTAGGAGAAAAACATGAAATTAGAACTTATTAGCTTTAAACTTTGCCCATTTGCACAGCGGGCAATGATTTCATTGGATGTGCAAAAAATTGATTTTAAAATGACTTACATCAATCCAATGGATCCACCAGATTGGTTTATAGAAATTTCACCTACTGGACAAGTGCCATTACTTAAAGTTGATGACCAAGTTATTTTTGAATCTTTAATTATTACTGAATTTATCGAAGAGATAAGTGCACACAGTTTCCACCCAAAAGAGGTTGTCCAGAGGGCTAATAACCGCTCTTGGATTGTGTATTCTGGGGAAATGCTGGGGGATATGTTCGGCATAGTAACAGGCGATGAGGAAAAATTTCACATTTCGAAAAAAGCATTATTTGAAAAATTAACAAAAATTGAGGCAATAAAAAACCAAGACAAATTCTTCAATGGTGAGGAATTTAATATGATTGACGCTGCTTTTGCACCACTTTTTATGCGCTTATCTTGGGTGAATGAATTTACCAATAACGCCCTATCTATCACAGAATTTAAACATTTAAGTGCTTGGAGTGATGCAGTTTTGGCACTTGATGTGGTTAGAAATTCTGTGGTTGATGGGCTGGATGATGTATATTACTCAAATATTGAAGCGCGTGAAGGTTACCTCTCAACCTTATTAATTGATTGATTTTTTAACTTACGGATATGACAATGAACTGGCGACTAAAAACAGAGCAAAAATTTGAACAATTAGCAGATTTTATTTTTGAAAATAGCAAAAAAACCATTCTTGCAGTTTTACTGGTGGTGGTGGGACTTGGCTCCAATTTATCAACCCTTAAAATGGATACTTCAACCGAAGGGTTTTTGCATAAAACTGATGAACTTCGTGTTAAATACGATGAATTTCGTGACCAATTCGGCAGAGATGAAAAAATCTTAATTGCTGTTGAAACTAAAGATATTTTTGACCTTAATTTTCTTAAAAAACTGGCAAAACTACACCAAGAATTAGAAAACAATTTGCCCCACATTGAAGAGGTTAATTCTTTAATAAACGCCAGAAACACCCTTGGCACAACGGACAGTTTAATTGTTGAAGATTTGTTTGATGATTATAAAATTGATAAATCCACACTCAGTGCTAAAAAACAACTGGCAAGTGCCAATCCTTTGTTAAAAGATTTGCTATTTAATGGTGATAAAACTTTTACCAGCATCATCATCGATACACAAACTTACTCTAGTTTTGATAAAAATGGCAAAACAATAGTCGTTAACGAGGAAGATGAGTTTGCCGAAGAAACGACAAACAATACACCTAAATTATATTTAACAGACAATGAAAACACCAAAATCATTGAAGCAGTGCAACAAATTACCAAAAAATACGAAGATGCTAATTTTAAAGTGCACCTTGCAGGTTCAGCGTTATTTGCTGGCGTTATCAAGCAGGCAATGAGAAAAGACACCCAAAGTTTTATCCAAAAAATGTTGCTCATGGTAATTTTGGTTTTGGCATTAATGTTCAGGCGCGTCTCGGGGGTTGTTCTGCCACTTATCACTGTTGTTTTAACAATCGTGAGTGCTGTTTCATTAATGGCACTGTTTGATGCCCCCTTTACTATTGTTACTCAAATTATGCCTTCGTTTTTATTGGCAGTTATTACTGGGGCGAGCATCCACCTTTTGGCAATGTTTTATAAAGACTTTGCCAAAACTGGGGATAAAAAATCAGCACTGCGTTTTTCCATGGGACATTCTGGCTTTGCCATTGTAATGACCTCACTTACCACTGCTGCTGGTATGTGGTCGTTTTCATTTTCCGATGTTGCCCCTGTTGCCAACTTAGGCATTTTTGCTAGTGCCAGTATTATATTAGGGCTGTTGTTTGTTTTAATATTGTTGCCTGCTATGCTTGCCACTCTGAAACTCAAGCACAAACCCATTGCCTCGCATAATAAAACAATGGACACTTTTTTACACAAGATTGCTGATTTTTCCCTAAACAATGCTAAATCCATTGTGGTAATTAGCAGTATTATGATTATTATTGCAGTCTCTTTTGCCACACAAATGAAATTTTCTCACTACCCGCTCATCTGGTTTAAGGCTGACAACCCAGTGCGTGTTGATGTTGAAACGATTGACAGAGAGTTAAACGGCTCAACGACTTTGGAGATTATTGTTGATACTGGACGAGAAAATGGTCTGTATGAGCCAGCGATGCTACAAAAAATTGAAAGAACAACTGATTATCTTAACACCTTAAAAGACGGGGAGATTTTTGTCGGTAAAACAATAACGCTGGTTGATGTATTAAAAGAAACCAATAAAGCACTAAATGCAAATAATACAGCGTTTTACAAAATCCCTACTAACAAAGATTTGATTGCACAAGAATTATTTTTATTTGCCAATAGCGGTAGTGATGATTTGGAGGATTTTGTTGATTCTGGTTTTTCTAAGGCACGCATAACGGTCAAAGTGCCTTTTGTTGATGCCATTAAATACAATCAATTTTTAAGTGAGATTAAAACCAAAATTTCACAAGAATTTAACACAAAAGCCGATGTTTCTTTCACTGGCATTGGTGTTTTACTTTCCAGTATTATGGAAAAATCCATTCATTCTAGTGCAATTAGTTATGTGCTGGCATTTGGACTTATTGCCATTATGATGATAATTTTAATTGGCAATATTAAAATCGGCTTGATTAGTATGATTCCAAATATTCTGCCAATGTTGACTATCACGGCAATGATGGTTGGTTTCGGCATTCCTTTTGATATGTTTTCAATGCTTGTAGGAGCGATTGCCCTAGGCCTTGCCGTTGACGATACTGTGCATTTTATGCACAATTTTAATCGCTATCGATTAGAGGGTAAAAATGTTGATGAGGCTACAAGGCTAACTCTTATTGGAACGGGGCGGGCGATTATCGTTACTTCCGTTGTGCTTTCTCTTGGATTTTTAGTGCTATTAAGTGCCAGTATGACCAATATGTTAAATTTTGGTATTTTGACTGCCAGCGCTATTTTTATCGCCCTTATTGCTGACTTTTTACTGATGCCTGCTATTATGAAACTATTAGAAAAACCTAAATCTTTGGAGCAAAAATAATGAAAAAATTACTACTACCCACCCTATTGTTAAGTTTTGGCGTTAATGCCTTAACAGGCTTAGAAATTATGCAAAAAGTTGATGCCCGAGATGATGGCAGCAGCATTGTCTCCACTTTGCAAATGGTTTTAATCGACAAACACAAGAAAAAACGCATCAGACAAATGCGCACATTTTCCAAAGACATAAATAAGAACACTGAGCATAAATCTGTCTTTTTTCTAACGCCCAGCGATGTTAAAAACACAGCCTTTTTAACTTTTGATTATAGCGGGAACGATAAAGATGATGACCAATGGATGTATCTCCCTGCACTCAAAAAAACCAAACGCATCCCAGCCAGTGACAAAGATGGTGCTTTTATGGGCAGTGATTTTTCTTATGCTGATATGACGGATAAAAATCTTGATGATTATCATTTTAAACTGCTAAAAGAAAGCGTTATTAAACGCAAAGATGATAAAAATCCAGTGTGGATTATCCAATCTTTGCCAAAAAATAAAGCCGTGATTGACGAAACTGGCTACACCAAAAGCATTTTATATATTCGCAAAGATAATTTTATGCTCGCCCGTGCCAAGTTTTATCTTAAAAAAGCCAACCGAGTTAAATATATGGATGTTCGTAAAATGGAAAAAATTGATGGTATTTGGGTGGCAACACAAACGACAATGACGACAAAATACGGCAAACAAACTCTACATAAAACCATTTTGAGTAATCGTGATATTAAAATTAATGTTGCTATTGATGATGAAATGTTCAGTGTTCGTAAAATTGAAAAAGGCTTGTAAATGAAGCTTGTTTTATTATTTTTACTCCTTTTAAATGCTTTTTTATTAAATGCTGAAGAAGGATTTGATGATGGGTTTGATGATAATATTGACGACATTATCACCACCACATTACCACCTGAAAAAAATATTGTGTATGGTTCCGTCAATTTGGAAACGCATTATAATTTTAATAACGATAAAAACCTATCTTCCACCAAACTGTTATTGGATTTAACCACCGATTATAAAATGGACAATGGTTTTAAGGTAAACAGCAATTTGAAAGCCTATCATGACTTTATATTTTATGCTAGCAACAACTATGAAACAACGCCTAGTGGCTATGAAAGTGAATTAAATTTAAACGAATTAAATATTGAAGGTAGTATTAGCACCAATCTTGATTTTAAAATTGGCAGACAAATTGTCGTTTGGGGTAAATCCGATGTTATTCGCATTACCGATGTTCTAAATCCATTAGACAATCGCACACCGGGGTTGATTGACATTAAAAATTTGCGTCTTGGTCGATTTATGAGTAAATTAGATTATTACCAAGATAACCTAAAATTTTCTACTGCCATTTTGCACGAAAATCGTTTTAGTAAAAATCCAAAATTCGGCTCTGATTTTAAAAAAAGCATTGATTTATCAGAGGATAAACCCAATAATGATTTAAAAAATACCGGCATTGCACTCAGCCTCACTGGCGAGTTTTCTGGGTATGATTTTGGTGTATATTTCGCTGATACTTACCTTGATAAACCTTATTTTAAAGATGGTGTTTTACAGTTTGATAACCGGTCAAAAATGCTAGGTTTGGCTTATAACAAAGTAGTTCGCAGTTTTTTATTAAAAACAGAAGTTGCCTATTTTAACAACATTAAATACGCAGGACTAACTGACACAAGATCGAGAATAGACGCTTTAATCGGCGTGGAATACACTGGCATTAGCGATGGTTCAATAAGCTATGAATTGGCATTGAGAAAAATCAATCATTATGATGATATCATCAACACTCAATCCAATAATTTCACCCAACAAGAAAGCTATCAACACGCACTTCGTTTTACTCAGTCATACCTCAATCAAACTCTAAATTTAACTGCAATTGCTGGTGTATTTGGCAAAAAAGGTGATGCAGGAGGTTTTGCCAGAACTTCATTAGATTATGCTATTGATGACAAACTTTCAATAAGCGGTGGCATCATTGATTATATTGGCGGCTCCACTGCTACTGATTCAATTAAAAATAACGATAGAATTTTTACTAAAATCAGTTATACTTTTTAGGGTTTAAATAATCGCCAATACATTTTCAGGTGGTCGCCCAATTACTATGCCTTTATCGGTTTTCACAATGGGACGCTCAATAAGAATTGGGTAATCAACCATTGCTTGGATTAAATCGGCTTCACTGAGTGTTTTATCTTCTAAATTATTGGCTTTGTAAGGCGCTTCATGGGTGCGCATTAATGACCTAGCATCTAATTTTAATTGACTAAGTAGTGCTTTTAACTCTTCAGCAGAGGGGGTATCGTCCAAATATTTAATTACTTGAAAATCAATACCTTTTTCTTCTAAAATACCTAGAGTCAACCGAGATTTTGTGCATCTGGGATTATGATAAATTGTTGCACTCATTTTAAAATCTTCTATATGAAAAAAATCTTTATTATACTCGCTATCATTCTTCCTTTAAGTATCGTTTACGCCATAACACTGGGGGGAATTTTTTCTAAAAATAGCACCCCAAAAAATATTCAACTACCACAATTTTCAGTGGTGGATATGAACGGAAAAATACACAATAATGAGACCGTTAAAGGCAAATACTTGGTGGTGAATTTTTGGGCAACTTGGTGTCCACCTTGCCTTAAAGAAATCCCTGCTTTTGTTGATTTTTATGACAAACATTCAGACAAGGTGGAACTCTTAGGTATGGATTATGAACAGGTTAATATTGATAAAATTACCGACTTTACCGACAGTTTTATGGTGAATTACCCCATTATTTTATCCAGTGACAAAAATCGTGCTGAATTTGAAAAATTTGGCAAAGTGGTTGGTATGCCGACCACCTATATTTACGCCCCTGATGGGGCATTAATTAATCATTATATAGGGGAAATTAATATCAAAACTTTAGAAGAAGCCATTCGCTAAAGCCAAGTTTTTGCCGCTAAATTCTCATCTCTTACTAATCTAGGCACTAAGTAACCGCTAAGTTTTTTACCTAATTCTCGGTGTAATTTAGTGGCAGTTTCATCCTCAACTAAAAAATGCTCTGCACCGCTAACTTTATCCAATAAATGTAAATAATAAGGCAAAATTCCCAAAGCAAATAAATCGGTAGAAAGTGCACTTAAAACCGACACAGAATCATTCACACCTTTGAGTAAAACCGATTGATTAAGCAAAGTTACCTTGGTTAATTGTCCTATAGCCTCAGCAAATTTATCTGACAACTCATTAGCGTGATTAACATGGGTAACTAGCACGATGTGCAATCTAGTTTTACCCAGCATTTTTACCAATTCGGTAGTAATTCTACTCGGCGTTACCACTGCACTACGCGTATGAAACCGAAGATTCTTAATGTGTGGAATATTTTCAATATTGTTAATTAAACTCTGTAATTTTTCATCGCTTAAACTCAACGGGTCGCCACCACTTAATATTACTTCATTCACTTGCGGATGGGTGTGAATATATTCCTCAATCGCTTGCCAGTTACTGATAGCATCATGCTCGCTATAATTAAAATTTTGTCTAAAACAATATTGGCAATGAATCGCACAAACCCTAGAGGCAATTAATAAAACTCGATTGGGGTATTTATGAATAAGCCCTGCCACGGGGGAATTTTTCTCATCTTCTAGTGGTTCAATTGAAAAACCTTGTTGTTCAATTTTTATTTGTGGCAAAACTTGTTTTAATAGTGGGTCGTTTGGATTGTTTTTATCAATGAGATTGGCAAATTCTAAGGGAATTTTAATAGGAAAATTCTGGTCTTCAAATTGCTCGCTGTGAAAAAAAGCGTTGCATTTGTCTGCACCTTTAAGTGTATTTCTGGTGTTTTGTTGCCAATGATTCATAAAGCAATACCCATAAAAAAGCCCCATAAACGGGGCTTTTTTTTAAAATTTATTAGTTTACAAAAATTAGCAAAAACTGCCAAAGTTTGAATCTGTATGCTCTTTACCATCTTCAAAGCCAGATTCCCACTCTTCAGTGATTCTTTGCTCTTCAATTTCAGGATTGTGCAAAAAACCAGCTACCCAACCTTGAATATAGTTGTCATTTACGCCCATTTCTTCCATTTTTTTAACGCCTTCATAATATGTCATTACTGTTACTCCTTGATAAATAGTGTTTATAATTTCTCACTTCTTAGTCAAACTTAAATTGTTGAATAAGAGAAAGACAATATTATAACCATTTAAAATAAATACACAATAAAAATTATGAATTTATCTGAAATAATTGATGGACTAAACAATGAACAAGCACAATCTGTTACCTTAGATGACACGCAAAGTGCTTTAATATTAGCAGGTGCAGGCTCTGGAAAAACCCGAGTGCTAACCCATCGCATTGTCTATTTAATCACACAAAAAAAACTTCATACCGATGCCATCTTGGCGGTTACCTTTACCAACAAAGCGGCTAATGAGATGCGTGAACGCCTTAATGTGCTATTGAGGCGACCTATTGGAAGTATGTGGGTTAGCACTTTTCACGGTTTGGCACATCGCTTATTACGCACCCACCCTATTGAGGCGAATCTAAGCCCTCAGTTTCAAATTCTTGACCAGCAAGACCAATATCGTATTGTTAAACGCTTAATGAAAGAAAATCAGATGGATGAAAGTAAGTTTCCAGTTAGAAAAGTCCAAAGATTTATCAATCAGCAAAAAGATGAAGGTATTCACCCCAATGATATTGAAGCGGGGTATAATTTTTTCGTCAAAAAAAGCCTTGAAATATTCAAACGCTACGAGGCGTATTGTCATACCAATAATTTGATTGATTTTTCCGAATTGTTAGTGCGTAGTTATGAATTGCTAAAAAATAACCCAGTGTTGCTCACGCATTATCAAACTCGCTTTGCACATATTTTAGTAGATGAATTTCAAGACACAAACACCGTGCAATACAAATGGATTAAGTTGCTATTTAACGGCGATAACAAGGTATTTTGCGTTGGCGATGACGACCAGTCTATTTATGGTTGGCGTGGTGCAAAAATTGAAAATATCACCAAACTTACACAAGATTTTGCCCCCCTTAAAACCATCCGTCTGGAGCAGAATTATCGCTCAACAGGTAATATTCTAAATGCCTCAAATGCACTGATTGCACACAATTCAAATCGTATGGGGAAATCTCTATGGACCGATTCTGGCGATGGTAATTTAATTGATTTGTATGAAGCACGCACAGAAATTGACGAAGCAGATTTTGTCGTTAGTGCCATTCAAAAGCACCTTGATAATGGGGTGTCGGCCAGCGAATGTGCCATTCTTTATCGCTCAAATGCACAATCTAGGGGCTTTGAAGAACGATTGATTAAATACAATATTTCTTATGTTATTTACGGCGGTTTGCGCTTTTTTGAACGCGCTGAAATCAAAGATGCCTTAGGTTATTTACGCCTAATGGAAACCACTGCTGACGGCGTTGCCTTTGAACGCGTGGTAAATTTTCCAACGCGTGGTATTGGTGCCGCTACCGTTGAAAAAATACGAGAATTTGCACGAGAAAATCAAACCAATTTATTCCAAGCAGCAACCAGCATAGTATCAACTTTACCCACTCGTGCCGCCAATGCCTTGACTGGATTTATTCAGTTGATTGAGCAAATGCAAGACGATACCCAGCACTTAGATTTGCCTGAAAAAGTTGCTTATTTAATCAAAGCATCTGGACTTGTTGCACATTATTCTAGCGACAAAACCGATAAAGCTGGCAGTAAAACCGCCAACTTAGAAGAACTGATTGCCGCTGCCAAAGAATACCAACACGAAGAAGACAACGATATGAGTGAAACCTTAGGCTTTCTTTCTTTGGCATCACTTGATTCCAGTGGCGATGCCAATTCACCACCCGCACAAAATGTGCAACTAATGACCATCCACTCCGCCAAAGGCTTAGAGTTTCCTTATGTTTTTTTAACAGGTATGGAAGAAGATTTATTCCCTTCTAGGCAATCCAAAGATGAGCCCCATTTAATGAGTGAAGAAAGGCGTTTGTGCTATGTCGGTATGACTCGTGCAATGAAAAAACTGTCACTTTCATTTGCCATTAAACGCTTTTTACACGGACAATCTATCTACGCCTACCCTTCTCGTTTTCTCTCAGAAATTCCAGAAAAACACCTTAACCAAATTAAACAAAAATATGGTGCAACACCTCAAAACTACCAAGCAGATGACTCCTTCAACCAAGAAATTACACCCAGTGCAAACGGTCAATTGTCCATCGGAGGAACAGTTAAACACGCCAAATTCGGCTTTGGCACCATACTGAATTTTGAAGGCGATGGCGACAGCACTAGAGTGCAAATCAAATTTAAAACTGCTGGCACAAAATGGCTGATTAGTGCCTATGCCAAATTAGAATTTGTTTAGCACAACACCCAAGGAGTTGTATCTATAAAACGGTGCTGAACTTAGACCGTGTATCAAAAATCACATAACAAATCATTCCAGCCGACCGCTTACGAAGTTACTAAATCCAAGTATTATGCGTCAATTAAAACTTTGGACTAAACCAGAAAGGCAAGGGCAAATTAATGCTAGAATTTTAAATGCTAATTGCATTGAAATATGGGATACAGTGCGTTTATTCGTGTCTGAATAGTATGGATTCCCTATAGATTATAGTTCAAAGATAATAAAGAGGAAAATATAGAGGAAATTCGGCTTTATCCTATAACGATAAATGCTATCTTAACTGAGTCTGATATAATAAATCTAAATATGAAGATGCCTGTGGAGAAAGTGGATAAATTACACTAACCAAACATTCATCTTTATACGAAATTCTCTTATCTTTATTTAAATATGGCTACATTAACTAAGTAGCTTAGAGAGTTTACAATTTTTTATATTCTTAAGATCGTGTTAAAAATTTTT
>NZ_CAHJWD020000391.1 GCF_903642095.1 Bathymodiolus brooksi thiotrophic gill symbiont
TTCTGAAATTGATACCAAGGCTGGTTATGACATCCAGTCTTATAAATCAGATAATTCCTTCTTATTGGACAAATTTATAGAAGTTAAATCGTACTCAGGAGACCCTTATTTTTACTGGTCTAGAAATGAAATAAAGACGGCTAAACAAGAGAAGAATAATTATTTCCTCTATTTAGTAAATAGAGATGAGATGGGTAGTGATAATTATCAACCAATTATTATTCAAAACCCTTGTAAGATTGTTTTAAGTGGCAATAACTGGAAGAAAAATTGTCAAAATTGGAAATTTGAAAATGCCACATTCTTGATAAAATAACCCTATGAGTTATGATTGCCTTAATAGATAGGTAAAATGCTAAGTTTTCTATACAAGATAAAAAAATTATGTTGTTATTAAGTGAAGTGATGATTGCCCATACCAATTTAGAATCGTTTGAAGATTTGGTGCCAATTGTTAAGAATATTGCCAAGTCGGGTGATGAGCGGTTTTTTCAGATGGATGTAAAGCCTGATTATGGCGATACGCCTGAGAATTGGGAAGATCGTTTGGAAGCGGCTTTTTATTAGGGGGTAACAGATGGGTTTTAAATATTTAAATAAAGAGCAAGATATTTTTGATGGGGATGATGGCGAGGATGTTTATGCGAATGAGGAGCAATTGCAAGCTCGTTTGGCGTATTTTGAAGCGCAATTAGCGGGGTTGGGTGAAAACTCGTCCACTGAAGAGCGTATCAAAAATTTATTAGAAATTGGTCGCATTCAAGTTGAGCGTTATAAGGGTGCTGATGCTTGGGAAAAGGCTTTTACTGCTTTTACATTGGCACAAGATAATGAATGGTGGGAATTGGCGGTTGAGGCTTGTGATGTAATGTTTTTGTCAGAAGGTCCAGATGCGTTGGTGGCGTTGGGGCATGCGTTGTGGTTGGGGATAACTTTTCCGATTGACCCTGAAATTACGGTGGCAATGTTGCAACATTTGGTAGAAGAATCTCCTGAAGAGGCGGATACACGGGCGGTGGCGGCAACGGTGGCGCATTATATTACTTCGATGCGTTGTGGAGAGGAAGATGATTTGACTTTTTTTACTTCACAAATGCTGGCAAGCGTTGCCGACAAACATTCTCATGTAATGGATCAGTCAACTTTTGACTTGTGGCGTAGAACCTTGGAATTAGACAAGCCTGATGTGTTTTTAAAGAAATTATCGGGTGCAATTGACCAACTGGTAGATGAAAAATGGTGGATTGACAAAGATAAAATTAGAGCCAAATTGGACAATGAAGACCAGAATTAAAGTATGTGGATTTACCACTGCTGACAATGCACGAGCGGCAGCATTTCTTGGTATAGATGCTATTGGTTTGGTGTTTTATGACAAGTCGCCACGCCATGTTGAGGTGGAAACTGCTTTGGAAATTGTCAATGCATTGCCACCGCTCGTTAATCGTGTGGGTTTGTTTGTAAATGCGGATTCTGGTTTTATTGATGAAGTGTTATGCGAAGTGCCCTTAGACACCTTGCAATTTCATGGCAACGAATCCCCTCTAGAATGTAGCCAATATGCCATGCCCTTTATTAAGGCTTTGCATGTGCATGCTGATACCGATATTATTAAAATGGCAGAAGACTATCATCAAGCCAGTGGCTTGTTATTAGATGCATTTAGTCAGGATGCTTATGGCGGCACAGGTGAGAATTTTGATTGGTCTTTGGCTAAAGTTGATATTGATTTACCGATTATTCTTGCAGGCGGGCTTACGCCTGATACGGTATCTGCTGCTGTTAGACAGGTTAACCCTTATGCGGTGGATGTGTCTAGTGGGGTTGAAAGTGAAAAAGGCATTAAAGATATTGATAAAATCAAACAACTTTTAGCCAATATAGGCTCTTTAGTTCAAAAATAGAAAGTGTCAATAATTTTTTTATCACAACACTTGTAATTAATAAATTAAGATGCCATATTGGCGGTATGCAGTAACCTTTTAGAAAGGCAGAAACGATGCTTTTTTTGCAATCTTTGTTTTTGGATTAGGGCAGTAATTGCAAGGGTTTTGCTTTATAATATCGCTTAACTGTGGGTCTTGCTAGGCTTATGGCTATACTGTTTAATTTTATCTAAAAAAGGAACTACACATGAAAAAACTACTTATCTCATTTTTTGCTTTACTTTCAATCAATGCTTTTGGCAATGCACAAGATATTGCTAACACATTTAATGCTTCATCAACTCCCGCCGAATTAGTTGAATCGGGCTGGGCTGGTAATGATGGCGGTAAAGGCTATAAGATATTGCAAGTCGTTGTTAAAGACACCAAACAAGTTGCAGAATTGCATATTAACAAAAGCGGCAAAATAATTGCAGCATTTGACAGTGCCCAAACAGTAAAATTAAATTCCGATTTTGACTATAAAATGATTGCCACTCAGGAAGATTGGACAGAAATGGGTACGGGCGAATCTGGCCCTATGTATCACATGACATTTGGTGGCTTATCTTTTGAAGGCCCAATGGGTGAGGCAATGAGCAATATGGGGCCATTTGCATCTTTCTTGATTAATATTGGTAAAAACATCTAAGACTAATTAACTTATTCAAGTGCTGTTATTGACAGAACTTGAGGTTATTGTTTTTGCAAGCGAACTTACGCCTGATACGGTATTTGCTATTAGATGGGTTAGTCTTTATGTAGTTGATGTGTCTAGTGGTGGGAAGTGAAAAAAGGCATTAAGGGCATTGGCAAAATTATTCAGTTTCTGTTAAACTTTTAAAATCTTGTCTTTTGGCAGAGTATTCAAAAAAATTAAAGGAGTAAAAGAATGACTGATTTTCAAATATTTTCTATAGTATTGGCAACGCTAGTGGTGTTTTTTATCTTAAAATCCATCAAAATTGTCTCACAAAGCGATATTTATATTATTGAAAGGCTGGGTAAATTTAATCGTGAGCTTAGTGCTGGCTTTCATGTAGTTATTCCATTTTTAGATGTGGTGCGTGAAAGAATTACCATTCGTGAACAAATTATTGATATCCCTAGTCAATCAGTTATTACGAAAGACAATGTTAATATTACTGTTGATGGTCTAGTTTTTTGTAAAATACAAAATGCCAAAGAGGCTATCTATAATGTTGTAAGTTTTCACAGAGCTATTTCATCTTTGGCCATGACAACCATTAGAAGTGAGATTGGATCCATGCAACTTGACGAAACTTTGAGCAACAGAGAGAGTCTTAACGCTAAACTACAACTAGAACTTTCTGATGCTGCCAATAACTGGGGCTTGTTAGTAACCAGAGTAGAAATTAGCGACATATCAGTGCCTAATGACATCGAAGAGGCGATGAACATGCAAATGAAAGCTGAGCGAGAAAAGCGTAGTATTGAGTTGAACGCTCAAGCGGAAAAAGAAGCGGTTATTAGGCAGGCCGAAGCGGTTAAACAAAGTGAATTTTTAAAAGCAGAAGCAATTGAAAGAATGGCGGATGCCAAGAAATATGAGCAAGAAAAAATAGCCGAAGGTCAACAAAAAGCCATTACCATTATTAATGAGGCTATTGCAAAAAATCAAAATTCAGCAGAATTTTTATTAGCAAAAGATAGAATTAAAGCGTTTAATGCTTTGGCAAGTAGCAATTCAAAAGATAAAATTGTCGTGCCTTATGAGGCAACAGAGTTGATTGGTAGTTTGAGTATTTTTAAAGATATACTACAAAAATAACATTATGGAAGGCTTATCCAGCACACTGCTACTCACGATTGGAATTTGTTTAATTTTTTTAGAGATTGTATTTTATTCATTCTTTATTATTTGGCTGGGGGTGGCTTTGGTAATAGTGGCTATTATTCAGTATTTTATGCCATTGCCATCCATTTGGATTCAGCTTGTATTGGCAAGTGTTATCTCTATTACTTTATTTGCATTGTTTTACAAACCGCTTAAAAGTTTTGTCAACAAAAGCCCCGGCCTTAAGGATGATTTTATTAAACAATATGGCAAGGGTATGATTAAAAACCAAATGTTAAGTTATCAAGGTAGTTATTTCAAAGTGGTTAATTATGATATATCTGCTTTAGATGGTATAGAAGTGACGGTGGTTAAAATAGAAAAAAACAACGCTTGGATAAAATATGAGTAATTCAATTTATCAAACGATAAAGGGCGTTTCTAGAAATGTGGCAATATTTTCATTGCAGAAGTTTTAATAATAGCAGTTACTGAGCTCAAAGACGCTATGAAAACCACAATAATAAAGATTTTATTTATAAATTTGAACAAGATTTAAGGCATTATGTTGGGTATAAAATGCTGTTTTATCATGGACAGAATTTGAGTGAAAAATTAGGCAGTGCACAAATTCATCTCAAACGAGAATATTTAAATCGCAGGTGCACAAAGTAAATAACGCCATTAGTCAGGCATTTTTGGCAAAACTCGTATTACTGTGAAAATAAGCGTTGGTCAGCATGGCGTAGCAACGGCAATAGTTGCGGCTCGTTTAGGGTTGGAGTGTGGTTTATATGGGTGAGGCGGATGTGGCTCGTTAAGCGCTTAATATGCAAAAAAGTAAAACATAAGTTTCCTTATTTCACTTTATGGCAAAAAAGTAAAACATAGATTTCTTTATTTCACTTTATGGCAATAAAGTAAAATATGGGTTTCCTTATTTCACTTTATGGCAAAAAAGTAAAACATAGATTTCCTTATTTCACTTTATGGCAAAAAAGTAAAATATGGGTTTCCTTATTTCACTTTATGGCAAAAAAGTAAAATATAAAATTATTCAGGAGTGTGCGGTGAAAATTTCTAAATTTCAATCAGGCAAGTTTCAATCTATTTATGCCCATGATTATCAATACTTTTTACCTGAGTCTATTGACCATAATTTTGAAATTGATAATGGCGACTTACAAGTTCAATTAGAAAAATCAACAAGACTGCTGGGCGAACTCAATGCAATGGCAAGAATGGTGCCAAATATTAACTTGTTTATTATAAGTTTTATTAATAATGAGGCAACACTGTCAAGCAAAATAGAAGGCACACAAACAGAATTAGACGATGTGTTTAAAGCAGAAGGTGATATCAGCGTAGAGAAAAAAGACGATTGGCTTGAAGTCCAGTTGTATATAGATACAATAAATGAGTCAATTAAAAAAATAGACAAGCTACCTATTAGCGTGCGCTTAGCTAAACAAATGCATAAAACTTTATTGTCTTCTGGTAGGGGGAAAAATAAAATGCCGGGTGAAATTCGCACTTCGCAAAATTGGATTGGTGGCACAAATATCAATAATGCCAGCTTTATCCCACCCCACCAATTTTTTGTACCTGAGTTAATGTCGGACTTGGAGCAATTTTTACATAAACGGAACTCTGTGCCTGATATTATTAAAATCGCCATTATTCATTACCAGTTTGAAACTATTCACCCTTTTTTGGATGGCAATGGTAGAATTGGCAGAATTTTGATACCACTTTATCTTGTTAACAAAGGCTTGCTATCAAAACCTTTGCTTTATATGTCTGCATTTTTTGAAGCCAATAAAGAAAATTATTATAAAAAACTAATGGATGTCAGGTTAAAAAATAATTTTTCTGACTGGATTTTGTTTTTTTTAAAGGGTGTGGAGCAAACCGCCAGCCACAGTATTGAAACTTTGGTGGCAATCTTAGAGATGAAAGATAATCTGACTCAAAAAATACACAACAAACCAGGCAATCGGTCTAGTAACAATTTAAGGCTACTTGATGAACTATTTAAAACACCATTTATTCAAGTAAATCAAGTAAAAGAAAAGCTATGCGTATCGCCAACAACTGCTAAATACATTGTTGACGACCTTGTTGAAATTGAGATCTTACAAGAATTGACTCACAACAAGCGTAATAGATTGTTTGCTTTTCAACCCTACTTATCTTTATTAAATAAACCATTTCCAGTATAAAACGATGACAAAAAAATATAATTTACCAGACGACAAAGGGCATTTTGAGCAATATGGCGGTATTTTCATTGCAGAAACTTTAATGACAGCAGTGGCTGAATTAAAGGAAGCTTACAAAAAATATAAAGAAGATGCGGACTTCTTGGCTGAGTTTGAAGATGATTTAAAGCATTATGTAGGTCGCACTACGCCGCTTTACCATGCACAGAATTTGAGTGAAAAATTAGGCGGTGCACAAATTTATCTCAAGCGAGAAGATTTGAATCACACGGGTGCACACAAGGTGAACAACACTATTGGTCAAGCACTTTTGGCAAAACGCATGGGTAAAACCCGTATTATTGCCGAAACAGGCGCTGGTCAGCATGGTGTAGCAACGGCAACGGTGGCGGCTCGTTTGGGATTGGAGTGCGTGGTTTATATGGGTGAGGTGGATGTGGCTCGTCAAGCGCTTAATGTGTTTCGTATGAAATTGTTAGGGGCTACGGTTATCCCCGTTACCTCAGGCTCAAAAACGCTAAAAGATGCAATGAACGAGGCGATGCGTGATTGGGTGACTAATATTGACGATACTTTTTATATCATTGGCACGGTTGCAGGGCCACACCCTTACCCAATGATGGTGCGGGATTTTCAAAGTGTGATTGGTAAAGAAGCAAAAATACAATTTTCTGAGCAAGTCGGTGGTTTGCCCGATGCTTTGGTGGCGTGTGTGGGCGGCGGTTCAAATGCAATTGGCTTATTTCATGCGTTTATTGACGATACATCAGTGGAAATTTATGGCGTTGAGGCAGCAGGATATGGTTTAGAAAAAGGTCCAACTGCACATGCTGCCCCGCTTTGTGCAGGTAGTATGGGTGTTTTACACGGCAGTCGCACTTATTTAATGGAAGATGAAAACGGGCAGATTATTGAAGGGCATTCCATTAGTGCTGGATTAGATTATCCGGGTGTTGGCCCAGAACACGCCTATTTAAAAGACTGTGGTCGTGCACAATATGTTGCCATTACCGACAAAGAGGCGCTTGAGGCGTTTCACACTTTGACCAAAACTGAAGGTATTTTGCCAGCATTAGAATCTTCCCACGCTGTGGCTTATGGTATAAAACTTGCGAAAGAACTGGGTAAGGATAAAAATATGATTATCAATCTTTCAGGTCGTGGCGATAAGGATATTCACACTATTGCTCAAATTGAAGGTATTGAGTTTTAAGTTAAACTAAGAGTAAATATTTACTCTTAATTACAGTTTATGTATAACTAGAGTTAAATATTTACGCTTAAATTTATTATGCATACGCTAAAAATAATCTCAAAAGAAGAAATAGAAAAACGCCTATCCTTTGACAATCCTTGGTGGCAAAGCAATGGGCGTGTTGATAGACGCTATCAAAATTTTCCTAAGCGTTCTTATTTTTCCTCATTTTATAAGTTAGTGCAACAAGACATCAATCGGGCGATTGTCTTAATGGGGTCACGGCGAGTGGGCAAAACTGTGATGGCATTTCAAGCAATAGATGCTTTATTAACAAAAGGCATTAGCCCATACAATATTTTATATATTTCTTTGGAAGCGCCACTATACACTGGCATGGCGTTAGAAAAAATAGTCAATATGTTTCAAGATATACATCAGCACAGCCGTAAAGAAGGGTTATTCATTATGTTTGATGAGGTTCAATATTTGCCAAAATGGGAAATTCATCTAAAATCTTTAGTGGATTCTTATCCTGCTTATCAATTTATTGCTATTGGGTCTGCGGCGGCAGTATTAAAACTTAAAAGCAAAGAATCGGGGGCAGGACGATTTACAGATTTTTTATTACCACCTTTAACTTTCTCAGAATATTTGGCTTTTATTAAAAAAGAGGATGTGCTCATTACTACGAATGGAGGGCATTTTAACGCTATAGATATTGAGGCATTAAATGCTGAATTTGTAAATTATTTAAATTATGGTGGTTATCCAGAGGCAGTGCTATCCATTACTGCACAAGAAGACAGTGCCAGATATATTAAAAGTGATATTATTGATAAAGTCTTGCTCCGAGATTTGCCTAGTGTTTACGGCATTGCCGATGTGCAAGAATTGAACGCATTATTTACAACAATCGCTTACAACACTGGCAATGAAATAAGTTTAGAGTCGCTATCACAATCGTCAGGTGTTTCTAAAAGCACCATGAAAAAGTATCTAACTTATTTGGAAGCAACATTTTTAATCAAAATAGTCCACCGTGTTGACATCAATGCGAAAAAATTTAAACGCGCCACTAGATTCAAAGTGTATTTAACCAATCCATCAATGCGATCAGCCTTATTTGGCACAATCGAAGATGATGAGGCAATGGGGTCGTTGGTGGAAACTGCAATATTTAGCCAATGGCTTCATATTGATAGTGGTTTGCATTACGCACGATGGCAGAAGGGAGAGGTTGACATTGTCAACATATTAAACAATTGGTGTGCGGAGATTAAATGGTCTGATTTGGTTGTAAAAGATGCCAGAAAACTAAAAAGCTTTATTGCATATATTAAGCAAAATAAGATTTCAAACAACACAGTAACAACCAAAACAATCTCTCAAGAGCGAATTATTGACGATACGCTAATTGAATTCCTACCTAGTGCTTTATATGCTTACAGGCTAGGTAAAAATATTCTTGAGTATCTATAAAATTTTAGTGGGATTTTTCTCTCAGCCACCACAGTAATACTGATAATTGTAGCAATAATAATGGCACAGTGGAAAGTAAAACGACCTCCCAGCCAAAATTAAACACAAACCAGCCTGCGGATAGCGAAGCTATAGCCTGCATACCAAAAATCAAAAAGTCGTTAATGGATTGCACTTTAAATTTTTCGGAATCATGATAAGCCCGTGGCAATAAACTGGTGCCACCGATAAATAGAAAATTCCAGCCGAGTCCCAGTAAAACGAGTGCCACCCAATAATTGCTTAAATTGTGGCTATAGCCAATGATGATACAGGCTAAATACAGCACAACGCCGATTATCATCATTTTACTAAGCCCAAATAATTTGACAATAATTGGGGCAAACAAAGAAGGCAGAAACATCGCAATCACATGGGATTGAATGACAAATTTAGTTTGCATCAAAGAAAGACCGTCAATAATATGCATACTTACTGGGGTGGCAGTCATAATATAACTCATAACGACATAGCCCACCGCAGAACTAGACATGGCAACGATAAATACAGACTGCTTGGCAATCGTTTTTAAACTTCTGCCTGATTGCTTTTGTGTGCTTTTAGGGGTAGGTTTTGGCTGATAAAACCATAACAACAAAAAGGCAAACAAAAAACAACTGCTGAGCAGAAAAAATGAACCAACAAAAGGAGTGTTAAACCAGTCTTTTCCCAATATTGCCAATTCTGGCCCCAAAAAAGCAGAAACTAAACCGCCAATAAGCACTGTTGAAGTTGCCGTTACGCTAAGGTTTTCATTAACACTTTCAATGGCAGCAAATCTAAACTGATTCATGGTTGCCATAGTAACGCCAAACAAGAAAGTGGACGAACAAAATAAATAAAAAGACTGCATTTGTAAAGCAACAACAGCAAGCGCAATGGCAGCAACTGTATAAATACATACCCCTAAAAAAGTGCGTTTTCTACCGATTTTAGACATTATATAAGCAATAGGAGGAATGCCACTGGCAGTACCGATTACCAACATTGCCACTGGCAGGGTCGACAAACTGGCATAGGGCGCTAAAGATTGTCCAATAATGCCACCAATAAAAGTGACAAAAACACCTAAAGACATAAATAGCGACAAACTAATTGTCAATAACCAAATATTGCGTGGCAAGGCTAACATTTGTATTTTTCTGGGCGATATTGATGCATTGCTTTAATGGTTAATAAGTCCATTTTTGTGCCGCGTTTTTGTAGATTGTCAATCAGCATTTGAAATCTTTGTTGGTTAAGCCCTTGCCCAAATTTAAATTTGGCACTGAGTTGCTCAATGTTAATTTTGACCATGACCAATGCCTTAAATTCTTTTTCATAAGCCTCATTTTCAAAGGGTAAATAACCGCCTTCTGGCTGAAAAGTTTGCATCATTGCGGTGAAAATTTTGCCAATCTCATCAAAGTCTTCGATAATTTGTGCATTGCCCTCAATAATAACAGACTTAAAAAATGAAGTGGCTGGACACGCTAGACCTTTGTTACTACTAAAATTTGAAGGAATAATGGTGTCCTCTGTAACAACGCTAAAAGACACTTGCGGATTTTGCTTGAGTAGATGGATTTTCTTACCTTTTGGTGTGCTATGAAAATAAATTGCACCTTTAAAATAAATGTAATTCAGTGGCACGCCATAAGGCTTGTCGCCCATTAAACTTAACACGCCATAACTGCCTGATAATAACATTTGCTCAATCAATACTTGATCTTTTATTTCAGATATTTTTTTAATCATGATTTTTTCGCTTTTTTAAACTGGTTTGTTTGGCACGACTTAGTGTTAAGGCATTGTCTGGTGCATTTTTAGTAATGGTAGAACCTGCCCCAATGAGGGCATTTTTGCCAATAACAAGGGGGGCAATTAATTGACTGTCTGAGCCAATAAACGCACCATCGCCAATTGTGGTTTGATGTTTATTAGTCCCATCATAATTACAAGTAATAACGCCTGCACCAATATTGACCTCTGCACCCATCACGGTATCACCTACATAACTTAAATGCGAAATCTTTGATCCCTTGCCAATGGTGGATTTTTTCACTTCAACAAAATTGCCGATTTTGGCGTTGTTGCCAATCTTGGTTTCTGGGCGAATGCGTGCAAATGGACCGATGGAAGCACCATCACCAATCACGGCATTTTCAATCAAAGAATTTGGCAAGATAGCCACATTATCGCCTATTTTTGCGTTTTTTATTATGCAGTTCGGTGCAATTGTTGTATTGTTTCCAAGGGACACATCGCCCTCAATTACCACATTAACATCGATTTCACAATCTTGCCCAAAACTTAAATAGCCACGACAATCAAAACGAGCGGAATCTCTTAGTGTTAAACCTTGTTGCATAAATTGACTCGCCTGATTTTGCTGAAAAGTCTTTTCTAACGCTGCCAATTGCATTTTGTCATTCACGCCTGCCACCTCAAATTCGTTTTCTGCAATGACCGATGCAACGGTTTTGCCAGCACCCACAGCCATTGCAATAATATCGGTCAAATAAAACTCACCTTGGGTGTTATTTGAATCTACATTGCTCAAATAAGTTTTTAATAAGCCGCTATCAACTGCCATAATGCCAGTGTTGACTTCGCAGATTTTGAGTTGCTCAATGTTTGCATCTTTTTGCTCAATAATGGCTTGAATTTGATTGTTTTGGCGAATAATACGCCCATAACCTGTTGGATTTTCCAGCATTACCGACAGCAGTGCCACGCCATTTTTTTGCGCTTGCGTTGTTAATTTTTCTAAAGTTGATTGCTCAATGAGTGGCACATCGCCATACAGAACGAGAGAAATTGAATCATCATCAATATACGGCATTGCCTGTTGCACAGCATGCCCAGTGCCAAGTTGCTCGGCTTGTTCCACCCAATTAATTGAATCGTCCTTAAAAGATTGACGCACCTGATTACCACCAAATCCAACCACAACAAACACTTGCGAGCATAATGCTTGTGCTTGCATTAGCACATGCCCAAGTAAAGTTTTATTCGATAAGGTCTGCAAAACCTTTGGTTTGGTGGAATTCATACGCGAGCCTTTGCCAGCTGCAAGAATAATAGCATTTATGTGTTTCATAAGTTACAATGAGTTTACTGTGATGATTTTATAAATTATATTTTAATTAAAATTACACACAGGAATAGTATATAATTCTTTCCCTTTAAAGATTGACATAAATTTATAGATATGAAAACAGACATACATCCTAATTATGACACCGTAAAAGTAATATGCTCATGTGGCAACGCCTTTGAGTCTCGTTCAACGATTGGTAAAGAAGAGTTGCACCTAGATGTGTGCTCTAGTTGCCACCCTTTTTACACAGGTAAGCAAAAAATTATGGACAGTGCAGGTCGTGTTGAGAAGTTCAAATCTCGTTATGGTGCATTTAAGCGATAAGTCTCAAATTTTTAGTAAAAAAGCCACGAAAGTGGCTTTTTTTATGCCTGATTGTTAAAGAGTTCGTTATAATTGTTCGCTATTAAAATAATTCATTTTAACTATGTCATTTGACTATATTAATGCTCTATTAAAAAAACCGACAAAACGCACGCCTATTTGGGTCATGCGCCAAGCAGGTCGTTATTTACCAGAATATCGTGCGACACGCGCAAAAGCTGGCGATTTTTTAACACTGTGTAAATCGCCTGAACTGGCATGCGAAGTAACAATGCAACCAATTGACAGATTTGATTTAGATGCAGCCATCTTATTTTCTGATATTTTAACCATTCCTGATGCAATGGATTTGGGCTTATATTTTTCAGAAGGCGAAGGCCCTAAATTCTCAAACCCTATTCAATCACTGGCTGATATTGAAAAATTACCCATCAATATTAACGACAAACTAACTTATGTATTTGACGGCGTTTCAACCATTAAAAAAGCGCTTAACAATCGTGTGCCGTTGATTGGTTTTAGCGGTAGCCCATGGACTTTAGCCACTTATATGATTGAAGGTGGCAGTAGCAAAACTTTTGCCAATACTAAAAGACTGCTATTTAATGACCCAGATGCCCTACATTTACTATTAGATAAATTGGCGCAAAGTGTTATTGCCTATCTTAATCAACAAATTTTATCAGGGGCAGACAGTGTTATGATTTTTGACACTTGGGGTGGCGTATTATCCAAACAAAATTACCTAGATTTTTCCTTAAACTATATGGCAAAAATCGTTAAAAGCGTCAAAGCCCAACACCCAACCACCCCCATCACTCTCTTCAGCAAAAACGGCGGCAAACACTTAACCCATATTGCCGATACCGGCTGTGACGGCATCGGCATCGACTGGACAATAGAACTCGAACAAGCACAACAACAAATAGGCGATAAAGTTGCCATCCAAGGCAACCTTGACCCTGCTGTTTTATACGCCACGCCTGAGGTCATTGAACGAGAAGTAAAAAAAGTCTTATCGCAATTCAAAGGCGATACAGGTCATATTTTTAACCTCGGTCACGGCATTACCCCTGATGTTGATCCTGAGAATATGAAAGTTTTGGTTGATTGCGTGCATACATTTAGCCAAAGGTAGGTGTTATGAATAAATTAGATATTGAAGTTAAAAATTTAGGTAGATTTAAAGATGGCACGATAAAGGTTCGCCCTTTGACCGTGCTGACTGGTGAAAATGGCACAGGTAAGAGTTTTTTTACCAAAACGCTGTATTCTATTTTTAGTATTGTTAATAAAAATTTACTTTATATTGAAACTATTGATGATATTCGAATGAGTAGTTTTGGAATTGGTATTTTTGATAAATCTTTAACACGCAAAGGTAAAGAGGATGAGAGGCACATTAAATTATTAAAATCAGACCTTGATGAGCTCCACTCTGTATTAATGGATATGAAAGATTATCCTGTAAATGTCTATATTCAAACCTGTTCTGTTGCGACTAATACACAAATTAAAAGTATTCATAAATTTACAGAATACTTAGAAGAATTAGAAAAAAAACAAAAACCTGAACCTGTTCATCGTGTT
>NZ_CAHJWD020000392.1 GCF_903642095.1 Bathymodiolus brooksi thiotrophic gill symbiont
GTACGATGTTGCATTTATTTGACGACCTATGATTGGATAAAATCATTCCTAAAAATAACGATGAAGGCAGAGCCATATATGGAAATCTAGAGAATAAGATTAATACGCTTTACTGGCCAGTGGAAAATTCCATTCCTAAAAATAACGATAGAAAGGAGAGCCATATATGGAAATCTAGAGAATAAGATTAATACGCTTTACCTGGCCAGGAGAAAATTCCATTCATAAAAATAACGATGCAGTGTGTAATCTATTATTGCATAATTTGACCTTGACGCTGTCCGAAATAAAGAAATATTGTAATCGATAACTGAGACGACGTATTTGACCAGGCTCTCTATATATATGTGTGTGTATTTTGATTTAGCATAATTAAACACAACTGCAAGAAAGATGATGATTTATATTTTCTTCTAAAATAACGTGCAGTTACGAAACGATGCAGACGGAAAATTACAGAAGGTCAGTGGGCGGTGCTTAATTTTGTGTATTGACCATTACGTCTTTAGCCTTAGAACTTCCAAGAAAGTCCGTCAAACATAGTTCGTGGAAAAAACTTAGTTACTGTTTCAAGTTATAGATCAGCAACATCGCACAAAAATGTTATAAGCTCCCGTGACCGACTATGGTTATTTAGGCGGTAAGTAAAAAGTTGAAGAGTTCGCGCTGGAGCGTTCACCCTTCAACGATTTACTGACCGTCTAAATAACGATAGACGGTCACTAGGGAGCTTATAACTTATAATGTCAGTTCTAAATATTTGCTATTTACATATATTACACTTTACGTTTTTATTTTCCCTATTTGTCTTTGTTAGCGCAGCCGGTCACTATTTTCGTATATGGACCAGCCAGGTACCTGCATTATTTTAGATAAAAGTATAATATAGCAAATAGTTCATGTCACTTCGGGTCATATGGACCTCAGAAGCTTCGGTCCATATAATATTTTTTTGGTGACGGACATGTCCATATATTTA